>CAXNHL010000062.1:0-7080 GCA_964202105.1 Opitutales bacterium
TCGGCCTGCTCCCGGGCATGGAGGTCGGCCGCGCGAAGGACGAATCCGCCTTCGACGAAGTGCTCAATCTCACGGCGATCATCGCCGACCTCCGTAAGACCAACCCGAAGGCGGGCGTGGCCGACGCGATCGTCTTCGCCGCCCTCGAGCGCGGCGTCCAGCGCTTCCGTGTGCCGGCCGACTTCCCGGTGGGCCTCTTCCAGCGTCTCCGCGAGCTCGGCCTCGAGCTCCACGCGGTCGGCGCCCAGCAGAACGAACGCGGCGCGCCCGAGCTCTTCCCGGAACGTCAGGTGAAGTCGAAGGCCGAACTCGCCGGCATCCGCGCGGGCAATGTCGCGGCGGCCGCCGGCTTCAAGGCCGTCGAGCAGGTCCTCGCGGAGTCCAAGGCGGACAAGAAAGGCGTGCTGCAGTGGAAGGGCAGGACCCTCACGGCGGAGATCCTCAAGGAGGAGGCGCAGGTCGCGATCCTCCGTCAGGGCGCGCTCTGCGACATCGGCCTGATCATCGCTCCCGGCGACCAGGCGGTGGACTGCCATTGTTCCGGCTCCGGCCCCGTCCGCGCCAACGAGCTGATCGTCTGCGATATCTATCCCCGCCACATCGCTTCGCACCACTACGGCGACATGACCCGCACGTACCTGAAGGGGAAGGCCAGCGCGAAGCAGCGCAAGATGGTGCTCGCGGTGCTCGAAGCCCAGCGTCGCGCCATCAAGGCGATCCGCGCCGGCGTGACCGGCGCCAAGGTCCACACGGTGGTGCAGGAATATTTCAAGTCCCTCGGCTTCGAGACCGGCCTGAAGAAGGGCGTCTACGTCGGCTTTTTCCACGGCACGGGCCATGGCCTGGGCTATGATATCCACGAAGACCCGGCGCTCTCCACGCGCAATCCGCTCCCGCTCGTCGCGGGCAATGCGGTCACGGTCGAGCCGGGTCTCTACTATCCGGGCCTCGGCGGCTGCCGCTTCGAAGACTGCGTGGTGGTCACGAAGCAGGGCTGCGAATTCCTGTCCGCCCATCCCTATAACTGGGAGATCGCCTGAGGATGGCCAAGGGGCGGGGCAGGGCGGGCACGCACACGTCGCTGACCGACGCCGCCCGTCCCGTGGCCGAAGCCCTCGAGCGTCATGGCCGCGTCTCCCGCGGCGTGATCAGCGCCCGCGTCCGCGCGAGCACGCTCTCGATCAAGATCATGAAGCTCGGTGGCGGCCTGCGACTGACGGTCGTCTCGAAGGGCTCGCGCCAGGAGCTGCATGTCTACGGGATCACGGCCGAACGCGCCGGCGAGATCCTCTCGGGTCCGGATTTCTCCGGCTACAAGCTGAACTTCGCCGATGAGTGACGCGCCCGTCATCGTCGCCGAGGTCACGGCCGCCGATTGGTCCGCCGCGGGTCCGGGGTGGACGCACCTGCCTTACCTCGCGCGCTTCCGCGCCGATCGCCTGCCGGCCTCTTGGGACGCCTTCTTCACGGGTCGCCATCATGCGGTGCTCGAGAGCGGACGCACGGGGAGCCTCACGATCGCGGTCCCGGCCGCCCCGCGCGCGACGCTCTTCTTCGCGGACGGACGCGTGGTGCTCCATGCCGAGGATGGCGCCCACGAGGAGACGACCGAAAAGCCGCTGGCTTATCTGCGTCGCTGGTCGCGCGAGGTCCGCGCGCCGCGTCTCGCCGGCTGGCCCGCCTTCCAAGGCGGTCTGATCGCGCTGCTGGGCTACGAACTTGCGACACAGATCGAACCGGTGCGCTCCGCGCCGGCCGATGTCCGCGTCCCGCTCGCCGCCTTCCTCGAGGCACTCGAGGCCTGCGTCTTCGACGCCGTGAAGCAGGAACTTACGGTCGTCGTACTCTGTCCGTTCGGTTCGCCCAATACCGCGCTCCGCGAGGCCCGCGCGCGTGCCCTCGCCCTCGCGGCGCGCTGGTCCGCCGCCTGCGCCGTGCCGTCGCCGACGCTGCCTCCTTCCGCCGCGCCGGCCCAGCCGCTCGCGGCGTCGTTCGACGAGCCAGGCTTCGTCCGCGCGGTCGCGCGTTGTCAGGAATACATCGCCGCGGGCGATACGTATCAGGTCAATCTTTCCACGCGGCTCGAGGTCCCGCCGGTCGATACGCTCCGCGCCTACGAAGCGTTACGCTCCGCCAATCCTTCGCCGTATATGGGCTTCGTGCGGCTACCCGGCGTCTCCCTCGCCTGCGGTTCGCCTGAACTCCTCGTCGAGGTCGCGGGCGGCCGCGTCGCCTCGCGGCCGATCGCCGGCACGCGTCCGCGCGGCGCCGACGAAGCGGCGGATCTCGCTTGGGCCCGCGAACTCTCGGGCGATACGAAGGAGAAGGCGGAGCACCTGATGCTCGTCGACTTGCTGCGTAATGATGTCGGCCGCGTCTCGCGTCCCGGCACCGTGCGCGTCCCGGAGTTCATGGCGGTCGAACGCTACTCCCATGTGATGCACCTCGTCTCGCAGGTCGAAGGCGACCTCGCCGCGGTCGCCGGCCCGGCGGACGTGGTCCGCGCGCTCTTCCCGGGAGGCACGATCACGGGCGCGCCGAAAGTGCGCACGATGCAGGTCATCGCCGAACTCGAACCGGTCGCCCGCGCTTTCTACACAGGCTCGCTGGGTTGGATCGGCGCTTCGGGCGAGCTCTGCCTCAACATCATCATCCGCTCGCTCTGGTCCGCCGAGGGTCGTGCCTTCGTCCAAGCGGGCGCGGGTGTCGTCGCCGACTCGGTGCCCGCCCGTGAATACGCCGAGAGCCTGCGTAAGGCCCAAGCACCGCTCCTTGCCGCCGCCCGCGCGGTCCTCCCATGAGCCGCGTCTGTCGTAATGGCGTCCTCGCCGAGGGCGACGCCACGCCCGGCAGCTTCCCGGCTGGCGCGGGCTTCTTTGAGACGGTCGCCCTCCGCACCGGTGCGGTGGAGTGTCTCGACGATCATCTGGCGCGCCTGCGCGCGGGTATGTCCCGCGCCGGCTTCGCCCCTGGACCGCTGGCTGCCGGCGACTTGCCGGCCTGGCGCGCGGCGCTCGGTCTGCTTGGCGGACAGGATGGCGTGCTGCGTCTCGTCGTCGGCTCCGACTTCGAGGAGCTCGGCCTCCGCGCTTTGCTCCCTTCGCCCGAAGTCTTTCGCCTGCGTTCGCTCCGCACCGCGCGCGACGCCGCCGAATGGCTCCCGCGTCCGAAATCCGCCCCGTGGGCTAACTCCATGGCCGCCACCATCGAGCTGCGTTCGCTCGGCGTCGGCGCCGGCGTCGAAGGCGTGCAGTTCGACGCGCGAGGTTTCGTCAGCGAAGGTTCCCGCTCGAGCCTGGCCTGGGTCGAAGGCGGCGTGCTCCATGTCCCGGCCGAGTCCACGGGTCGCCTGCCAGGCACGGCGCTCGGTCAGCTGATCCACTGCGCGGGTTTGCCGGTACGCGCGGTCGAGTCGGCGGTCCCGGTCCGCGCCGAAGTCGTTCTGCTGCTACGCTCGACCCTGCCAGGCGGCGCGTCCGCTGTCTCGCATTGGGATGACGTCGACGGCCGCCCGCTCTGGTCGGGAGATCCCGCCGCCGCTCGTCCGCTCCTTGCGGCGCTGGCCGCTTGGCGCGCTCAGCGCTGCATCAGCTTCGCGTAGGCCGGCAAGGCCGCCGCGAGCACGAAGAGCGCAAGGAAGGCGACGCTGAGCAGCGCGGAGAAGCAAGTCGAGGCGAGGAGCTTCGACATGCGCACGACGTCGTCCGTCTCGCGTAGGTGCGCGCGGGCGGCGTAGAGCGTGACGCCGAGGCCGACGGCGAGCAGGCCCAGCAAAGCGCCGCTGAAGTGATTGAAGAAAAGACCGGTGAGACCGGGCAGCTGGCCGGGTTCGCCGACGATGGTGGCGACGAGCACCGGTTGCGCGCGGAAGGCGATCGCGCCGGCGGCCGCGGGGAGTCCGGCGGTCAGGAAGACAGCCAGGGCGGAGATGATCCGGAGCTCGCGAGGGGTCATGCGCGGAGTATCTCCCCTCTCTCCGTAGGGTCAACGCCGGGATTCTCCCTCGCCAAGTCGGCGGGCGTCGCCTATCCCAGCATGACATGGAATCCGTCTGGTATCTCTGGCTGGTCTTCGTCCTCCTCAACGGGAGCGCGGCGGGGATTTCCCTCGTCGCCGGCGTCGTCTCCGCCCTTTCGCACACCGAACTCGAGGACCTCCGCCGCCGTCAGGCCACCGCCGCCGTCGCGCTCGAGCGCTGCCGCGGCGACCAGGGCAACACCCTCGCCGCCTTCGAAGTCCTGTCCGCCGCCTTCGTCGGCATGAGCGCCTTGCTCGGCGGCGTGCTCGTCGGCGTCCGCTTCCTGCCGCGCGTCGGCGAGAGCTGGGGCATCGCCCTCGTCACGGTGCTCGGCGTCATCGCGGTCTCGTTCTTCATGGCCTGGCTGACGATCATGCTCCCGCGCAAGCTCGGCATGCATTTCCGCGTGGCGCTGGCCCCCCGCATCGCGACCTCCCTCCCGCTCGTGCGCGGCGCCGCCAAGATGCTTCGCATGCTCGGCAAGCTGCATGACTCGCTCGCTCCGCCCGAGGAGCCCGGCGTGGACCGCGCCGACGCCGACATCGGCAGCCTCGCCCAGGCCGCCGCGCGCGAAGGCAAGATCACGCAGGCCGAGAGCAACCTCGTCGCCAACGCCGTCCGGCTCGACGACATCCCGGTCTCGCAGGTGCTCACGCCGCGCCCGGTCGTCACTTCGATCGAGGCGGACCTGACGGTCGCCGATGTGCTCCGCCTCTACCCGAGCGTGCCGCACGGCCGCATGCCGGTCTGGGAGCAGAACCCGGACCGCATCGTCGGCGTCGTGCGTCGTCGCGACCTGCTGAAGGCCGCCGGCGAGGGCCGCCGCGACGTCACCGTGCGCGAGCTCATGGGCAAGCCGCACATCGTGCCCGAGAACGCGACCCTGTCCGACGCCCTCCACGACCTCGTCCGCGCGCATCAGCACCTGGCCGTCGTGGTCGATGAGTTCGGCGCCTTCGCCGGCGTCGTCACCCTCGAAGACGTCTTCGAGTCCCTCCTCGGCGTCGAGATCTACGAGAAGGACGATCCGCACCCCGACATGCGCGAGCTCGCCCGCCAGCGCGGCCACCGCGTCGGCCGTCGCGCGGGTCCGGAGACCCCCAAGCCCGGCGCATGAACGCGGCCTTGCTCGCCTACTGGACGCACGACCTCGACCCGGTCGCGTTCCGCTTCCCGGAGAGTTGGGGACTGCGCGGCGTGCATTGGTATGGCCTCGCCTACGCCGGGGGCTTCCTCGTCGCCGCCTGGCTCCTCGGCCGCTGGCGTCGCGCGGGCCTCACGCCGCTGCGCACGGCGCTCGACGAATCGGCGCTCATCACCGCGGTGATGGTCGGCGTCATCGCCGGTGGCCGTTGCGGCCACGTCTTCCTTTACGCCCGCGCCGAGTTCGCCGCCGATCCGATGATGCTCTTCCGGGTCTGGGAAGGCGGCATGGCCAGCCACGGCGGCTTCCTCGGCGTGCTCCTCGCCGGCGTCTGGTTCGCCCGCCGCGTCAAGGCCGACTTCTTCGCCGTGGGCGACCTGCTCTGCGCCCTCGCCCCGGCCGGCCTCCTCTTCGGCCGTCTCGCGAACTTCATCAACGGCGAGCTCGTCGGCGATCCCTCCTATTTGCCCTGGGCGGTGATCTTCCCGCGCGAAGGTGCCGAGCCGCGCCACCCGTCGCAGCTCTACGAGGCCTTCGCCGAAGGCTTGCTGCCGTTGCTCTGGGTGCTCCGTCGCTATCCGCTCCGCCTGCCGCCCGGCCGTCTCGCGGGCGAGTTCCTCCTCCTGTATTCCGTCGGCCGCATCGTCTGCGAGGCCTTCCGCTCGCCGGAAGACGGCTACGTCCTCGGCCTCACGGCCGGTCAGTTCTGGACGCTCCCGCTCGCCGCCTTCGGCGCCTGGCTCGTCTACCGCGCCCGTCGTCGGACTGAATGATGTTGCCCGTGCGGGCCGACGGTGGGAGAAGCCATCTGCGCCATGACGAACGTCCCGCTCCTTGACCTCGGCCCGCAGAACCGCGCCCTCGAAGCGCAGTTCGAAGCCGCTTTCCGCGACGTCCTTCGCTCGAACATGTTCATCATGGGCCCGCGGCTCGAGGCCTTCGAGAAGGATTGCGCCGCGTTCCTCGGCGTGAAGCACGCCCTTGGGGTCTCCTCCGGCACCGACGCGCTCCTGCTCGCGCTCATGGCGCTCGATATCGGCGAGGGCGACGAAGTCCTGCTCCCCTCGTTCACCTTCTTCGCGACCGCCGGTTCCGTCGCCCGCCTCGGCGCCACCCCGATCTGGGTCGACGTCAATCCGCACCACTTCAACATCGATCTGGACGACGCCGCCCGGAAGGTCGGCCCGCGCACGCGCGCGATCATGCCGGTGCACCTCTTCGGCCAGTCCGGCGACCTCGACGCCCTGCAGGCTTTCGCCACCAAGTATCGCCTCCGGGTGATCGAAGACGCCGCCCAGTCGATGGGCGCCCGCTGGAAGGGTCGTTCGACGATGTCGTCCGGCGACTTCGGTGCGACGAGCTTCTTCCCGTCGAAGAATCTCGGCGGCATGGGCGATTCCGGCCTGGTCACCACGCAGGACGACGCCCTCGCCGAGCGCGCCCGCATCCTCCGCGTCCACGGCATGCAGCCGAAGTATTTCCACCGCGAGGTCGGCGCCAACTTCCGCATGGATCCGCTCCAGGCGGCCCTGCTGCACCTCAAGCTCCCGCACCTGCCGGAATATAACTGCGCGCGCGCGGGTAATGCCAATTTCTACCACGGTGCGCTCAAGGGCGTCGCCGGTATCGCCGAGAACCGTCCCGGCGCCGACAAGGCCGCGAAGATCCTGCTCCCGGTCGACTTCTCCGGCCAAGGCATCTGGAATCAGTTCACGCTCCGCGTGCTCGGTGGTCGCCGCGATGCGCTCAAGGCCTTCCTCACCGCGCGCAAGATCGGCTGTGAGATCTATTACCCGATCCCGCTCCACCGCCAGCAGTGCTTCGTGGACCAGAAGTATCGCGGCTTCGACAGCGTGCCCGTCTCCGAACGTCTCGCCAGCGAAGTCCTCAGCATCCCCATCTTCCCCGAACTCACCGG
>CAXNHL010000063.1:0-7043 GCA_964202105.1 Opitutales bacterium
CACGCGAACGTGAAGGGCGTCGTCGGCTGGGTCGACCTGCGATCTGACCGCGTCGAGGCCGACTTGGCCCGCCTCGCCGCGCACCCGAAATTCGTCGGCGTCCGTCACGTCGTCCAGGAAGAGCCCGACGCGGACTTCATGCTCGGCAAGGATTTCCAGCGCGGCATCTCGAAGCTCCAGGCCCACGGACTGACTTACGATATCCTGATCTACCCGAAGCAGCTCGAGGCCGCGATTCGGCTCGCGGAGAACTTCCCGCTCCAGCCCTTCGTCCTCGATCATAGCGCGAAGCCGCTCATCAAGGACGGCACCATCGAGCCCTGGAAGTCCCAGCTCCGGCGGTTGGCGAAACTCCCGAACGTCCATTGCAAGGTCTCGGGCCTGCTCACCGAAGCCGACCACCAAGCCTGGCAGGCCGAGCAGTTCCGTCCGTATCTCGACACCGTCTTTCAAGCCTTCGGCCCGTCGCGCCTGATGTATGGCTCCGACTGGCCCGTCTGCCTCTTCGCCGGCAGTTACGAGCAGGCCTTCCGTCTCGTCGACGATCATGCCCGCGGGCTCACCGAAGCCGAGCGCGCCGGCCTCTTCGGCGGCAACTGCGAACGGTTCTACTTCGCCAGCAAGCGTTAGCGCAGGAGCGTGTTGGAGTCCGGCGTCACCTTGAAGATCCAGCCCTTCGCCTCCATGTCGATGTCGAGGTCGCGCTTATCCCGGCCGACGCCGGCGGGCAACGGGTCCGAGTTGCAGCGGAAGAGCTTCAGCTTGCCTTCGCCTTCGTATTGGCCGTTCACCTTGGTCGAGGACTTCGCGACCTCGATCGCGAGGTAGCAGTCGAAGACGCCGCCCGGGGTCTCCCCGATGAGCACTTCGACCGGCACTTTCGTGCCCTTGGTCACCTGGATCCACGGTCCGGCTTTGAGGCGATGCAGGCCACCGGGCCGGCGGTCGACCTTGAACTCCTGAGTGACCTTGACCCCGAAGTCCTTGTAGTTGCCGCCGCCGGCGAGGTAGGTCTCGTAGCCGTCGTCGAGGGCGATCTTACGGTTCCAGCGCACGATGAGGAAGTCATCGCCCGAGCCGACGAAACGGAAGGGCAGCGAGCTCGGCATTTCCACGTAGCAGCGGTAATGCACGACCCAGCGGGAGGGTTTCATCAGCTTTTCGACCTCGAAGGCCTTGGGCGCGTCGTCCGCCGATCGTCCGGTGATGAAGAGCTGGCCGGAGACGAGCTTGTCCGGCGACTTGAAGAATCTCTGCAGACGCTCTGCGCTCCAGCCGCTTTCCAGGAACTCGCGGACCGACGTACGGTAGGGCGCGATGCCGGTGTTCGCGGGCGCCGCCGAAGTCGGCTTGCGGTCGGCGGTCTGCTTGAGGTCGTAGAGCGTGCCGATGAGTCCGCTTGCGCCGAGGCTGGAGCCCTTCATGCCGAACAAGGAGACGAAGTTGCGGCCGCCGCCCGCGCCGACGCCTTTGCCGCCGCCGATGCCGCCGCCGGAGCCGCCGCCGAAACCTTTCGAAGCGCCGCCGCCGATTGCGCCCGCGGAGAGCAGGGGATTGGACATGCTCGGCAGGCTGGCGACCGCCAGCGAGGCGTTGGCGTTCTTGCTGGTGATGCGCGTGTTCGTCTTGGCCAGCGACTTGATGTTCTTGGGCTGAAGCTTGGTCTTGAACTCCTTGGCCTTCGGGCCGCCCGCGCCGCCGCCCGCGCCGGTGGCGAAGGCGTTCGGGTCCTTCTTGCCCGCGCCGTCGGTGACGGTGGAGACCACCCAGACGATTGCGATCAGCACGAGGACGATGTGCACGAGCACGGACAGCGCGAGGCCCTCGCCCCCGAGGCGTTGCCAAAGGGTGCGACGGGGACGGGCCAAAGGCTCCGCACCGGTTTCCACGGGGGGTTTGTCCTGGGGTTCGGACATAGGAGTATTCCACTAGGTCTGTCCCAGTGGTTCAACCCCCAAACCTAGACTCCGGCCGCGAACTAGCGGGATTATCATAGCGTCTTGCCCTGCCGGGGTCCGCCTCCATCTTGCCGACATGGATGATCACCAGCGCGCCCTCGAGGAACGCCTCACTTTCTTGCAACGCCACGTCGAACAGCAGGACCGCATCATCCTCGAGCTCTCCCGCGAGGTCTCGAAGCTGGCGGACCGGCTCGTCCGAGCCGAGGCGAAGCTGACCCAGTCCGCGGACGCCGGCGACCAGGCTGCGCCCGCCGACGAACGTCCGCCTCACTGGTAAATCCCGGATATGTGCGGACGCGTCACCCAGTTTTCTCGCTGGGCCGAAATCGTGAAAAGCCTGGGTGCCCCGTCGGCCGACGTTGCTCCCCGCTATAATATCTCGCCCGGCACGCCGCTCCTCAGCGTCCGTCGGGAACAGGGCGTCCTCCGCACCGAGGCGCTGCCGTGGGGCTTCGTCCCCGCGTGGGCCGCGGCCGACGAGCCGGCCGGCCACGCCAACGCCCGCGTCGAGGGGATCTTCGAGCGGCCGACCTTCCGCGATGCCGCCCGGCTGCGCCGCTGCGTCGTTCCGCTCGACGGCTACTACGAATGGAAGACCGAAGGTAAGTTGAAGGTGCCGTATTATTTCCGCGCGACGGACGGCGGCCCGCTCGCGGTCGGTGGCCTCTGGTCACTCCACCTCGCCGCCGATGGCACATCGCGCCGCACGCTCTGCCTCGTCACGGTCGCGCCGAACCGCGAAGCGGGCGAGGTCCACTCGCGCATGCCGGTCGTGCTCACCGGCGTCGCCCGGCAGGCCTGGCTTTCTGAGCGGGCGATGACGCCGGACGATTTCGACGTCCTCGCCGTCACCGCGCCCGATCGCACGCTCTCGCTTCATCGCGTCACGCCCGACGTCAACCGCGTCGCCGTCGACGCCGAGCATCTCGTCCGCCCCTTGGTCGGCGCGATGGATCAGCCGGACTTCTTCGGGGATTTGCTTGGCTAACGGGGCGTTTTTCGACAGACCAGAGCCATGGCCGAGCCCACGCATACCCCGAAGATCGTGGAGAAGCCGTGGGGGCGTGAGATCTGGTATGCCGACCAGGCCGCCTATGCCGGCAAAGTGCTCGAAGTGAAGAAGGGCCGCCGCCTCAGCCTCCAATACCACGAACGTAAGACGGAGACACTGCATCTTCTTTCCGGCAAGGTCCTCCTGACGCTCCGGCCGATCGCCCTGGGCGAGACGCCCGCGGCCGCGCTCGTCACTTCCGCCGACCAGAGCCTCTGGCTGCCCGGACAGTCCGTCCATATCCCGGCCCGTACGATCCACCGCTTCGAAGCCCTTGAAGACAGCGTCCTGCTCGAAGTCTCCACGCCCGACCTGACCGACATCGTCCGCCTGCAGGACGACTTCTCCCGGCCGGCGCGCGACTGACCCATCCCTTCCCACATGCGCAAAGTATTGGCCTTTGATCTCGGCGGCACGAAGTTCGCTTTCGGCGTCGTCAACCAGGACGGCACCGTGCTCGGTTCCGGCCGCGTCGAGACGTTCGCCGAAAAGGGTCCGCAGCAGGCCTGCGAACGCGTCGCCGAAGCCGCTCACCAGCTCCTCGCCGAACTCAAGCTCAAGCCGGTCGACTTCGTCGCCATCGGCGTGGCCTCGCCCGGCCCCCTCGACATCGCCCGCGGCTGCGTCGACGGCTCCCCGAATCTCCCGGGCTGGACCGGTTTCTCGATCACGGAGTATCTGAGCAATTCCTTCGGCGGCCTGCCCGCCCGCATCGACAACGACTGCAACGCCGCCGCGCTCGGCGAATACCGCTTCGGCGCCGGCAAGGGCAAGAAGAACGTCGTCTACATCACGGTCTCCACCGGCATCGGCGGCGGCGCGGTCATCGACGGTCGCCTGATGCGCGGCTCCAACGGCAACGCGGCCGAGCTCGGCCACATCCCGCTCACGATGGACGGCCCCCGCTGTGGTTGCGGCAACCCGGGCTGCTGGGAAGTCTACGCCTCCGGCACCGCCATCGCGCGCCGTACCCGCGAGGCCCTCGCGGCCGGTCGTCCGTCGAGCATCGTCAAGTTCGCCGGCAGCATCGACCAGGTGACGACGCATCACCTCTTCCAGGCGATGGCCGAAGGCGACGCGCTCGCCAATGAGATCTGGGCGGAGTCGATCAACTACCTCGGTCGCGGCCTCGGCGCGGTGATCAATACCTTCAACCCGGATGTGATCGTGGTCGGCGGCGGCGTCACCGCGGCCGGTGACGCGCTCTTCGTCCCGATGCGCAAGAGCGCCAACAACTACGCCTTCCCGCGCCTGTCAGCAGTCTGTTCGATCGTCCCCGCCGGCCTCGGCGGCAATGTCGGCGTCGTCGGCGCCGCGGCCTGCGCCTTCGAGCACGTCAGCTGACGCGCCCCGCCGGTGATGCGCGTCTCCGTCGTCCTCCCGGCGTTCAACGAAGAGAAGCTCCTTCCGGCCGCTCTTGCGGCGGTGAAGGCAGCGGCGTCGGCGTTCACGGCGCGCGGCTGGGAATGGGAATGCGTGGTCTGCGATAATAACTCGACCGACGGCACGTCCGCGGTCGCCTGCGCAGCGGGCGCGACAGTGGTCTTCGAACCGGTGAACCAGATCGGCCGGGCCCGCGATGCCGGGGCGCGGGTCGCGACCGGTGAATGGCTGGTGTTTATCGACGCGGATTCCACGCCTTCGGCGGAGCTCTTCGCGTCCATCGCGACCCGCATCGCCGAAGGGCGCGCGCTCGGCGGCGGCAGCACGGTCGAGCTCGAGCCAGGCACGCCGCGCTTCGCCCGCTTCGTCTGCGGGCTCTGGAATCTCTGGAGCCGCCTCGCAGGCTGGGCCGCGGGCTCATGCGTCTGGGTCGAGGCGGAAGCCTTCCGCTCGGTGGGCGGTTTCGGCACCGAATACTACGCGGGCGAAGAGGTCTTCCTCAGCCGCCGATTGAAGTCCCTGGCCCGTCGCTCCGGCCGCCGCTTCGTCATCCTGGCGGACCACCCGCTGCGGACGTCTTCGCGCAAGCTGAAGCTTTACACGCTCACGGAGGGAGGCCGCTTCTTCTTCCGCATGCTGTTCACCGCGGGTCGCGCGGCGAAACGGCCGGAGAACTGCGAGATCTGGTATGACGGCCGGCGCTGAGGCTCAGAGCCGCTGACGCTTCCACTTCGGGATCGGGAACGCGGTCACCTTGTCGGAGCGCACTTCGACGTCGTCGCGGTGCCGCAGGCGCTTGGCCTCGGCGGCGGTGACGATCTCGTAATGCGGCGCGGCGGTGATGAGGTCGGCGATCTCCCAGCAGTCCTTCGGATTATTGACCCACTTCTCCGGCGGCAGGCGGCTGAGGTCATACGGCTTGGAATAGCTCCGCAGGGTCTTGCGCGGACCCTTGGCGTATTCGTGGAAGTAGGACATCGCGAGTTCGCGTACGCTACGGTAGACCGGATCGCGCCAGCGCAGGCAGACGTAGTTGGTCTTGGAGATGGCGCCCCACTTGCCGTTCACGCGGAAGGGCGCGATGACGTGGTCCATGTCCTGGTGGGCGCTGAAGTCCAGGAGCAGGGGAGGATGGCCCTGCAGCCACAGCGCGAAGGCGGCCACCATGGCGCCCTCGATGCAATGGGCCCGGTGATGCTTCAGGGTCTGCTCCACCGAGCGGGCGGTGTCGCCCTCGGGTTCGAAGTTCTGCGGGAAATCGACGAGGAAGTCCTGGATCGCCTGCGGGGTGGCGAGCCGGGCCAGCGTGCGCGCCGCGGTCAGGCTGAGGCCTCTCTGCTGGGCGAGTCGGGTGCGGGCGGCGTACGACATGGTGGCAGGTCTATCCGCCCGGAGGGATTGCTCAAGGAGCGAGTGCGGCGGTGCTTTCGGATTGGCTAACTTCCGCTCCGGCGTTTGCTCATCGACGTCCGCCATGCCGATCTTCGATTATACCTGCGCCGATTGCGGCAAGACGAGCGAGCTCCTCGTCCGGAGCTCCCGCGAGACCCCGGCCTGCCCGCACTGCGGTTCGGACAAGCTCGCGAAGCAGCTCCCTATCGTCGCGGTCAAGGGCCTGAAGTCCGACCACGTCCACACGAACAGCTGCGGTTGCGGCCAGCCCCGCGGAGGCTGCGGTAACTGAGATGGACCTCGAGCACTTCCGCTGGGGCGCCCTCCAGCTCATCCTCCTGATTATCTCGATCGGGCTCCATGAGTTCGGCCATGCCTGGGTGGCGGACCTCCGGGGCGACCCGCTCCCGCGCCTGCAGGGCCGCGTGACGCTCAATCCCTTCGCCCACACCGACCCCATCGGGACCATCGCGATACCGGCGATAGCAATATTCATACCGATACTGTTCTCCCTTAATTGGAGCATAATGCTCATTGGCTGGGGTAAGCCGGTGCAGGTCTCTCTGTCGAATCCGCGTACTCGTCGGATGGACGACATCTACATCACCCTGGCCGGACCGGCGATGAACTTGGTGCTTTGCTTTGTCTTCGCGGTCATTGGCGGGTTAGGCAACTTCGACCCAGGTTCCCAATCCGTTATCCTTAAGTTCCTCAAGATGGGTATTGTCCTCAACGCCGGCTTGGTGGTCTTTAATCTAATCCCAATCCCGCCGCTCGATGGCTCCAGGTTAGCCCTTCGCCTCGGGCTATACTCCGAGGAGCTATTCATGACCTTGGCAAGCTGGGGCTTCATCATCCTGTTGATGCTCGTCAACTTTGCCCCCTTCCAGCACGCCATGAATTACGCCCGGGCGCTGGTCGCCACACCTTGGGTCTGGGTCTGGAACTACCTCGCCTGAGCCGGTCGGCCACGAGAGGCTTGCCTATTTCCCGCCCGCGGGCGAAAGTCGGGCCATGCAAACCCTCGGCGAACGTCTTCAAGAAGCCCGTCAGCGACTGGGCGTGACCCTCCGCGAAGCCGCGGAGTTCACCAAGATCCGCACCGATTACCTCCAGTCGATGGAGGCCAACCAGTTCGAGTCCATCCCGCTCGCCGACGTCTACAAGCGCGGCTTCGTGAAGGTCTACGCGAAGTATCTCCGCCTCGACGACGAGAAGGCCGGCGCCGACTTCAACACGCATCATTCCGCCAAGGC
>CAXNHL010000064.1:0-7009 GCA_964202105.1 Opitutales bacterium
GTGGCGGAGCTTCGTCCTGAGCTCCGTCGGGTCCGTTTGCTCAAGGAGAAGGTCGAGGTCGACCTCCGCCTCGCCCGTAATGCCACGTTGCCGAACCTCGACCTGACTTTCGGCATCACGCGCAACCAGGGCGACGGACCTTATAACGATGTCCGTCGTGACGAATCGCGCGCCGGTCTCGAGTTCCGCCTGCCCATTCAGCGGAACGAGGCCTTGGGTCGCACGCAGGTCTCCGAGGCTGAACTGCGTCGTCTGGAGCAGGATCTCTATTTCGTCCGCGACCGTATCCGCGTCGAGGTCAAGGACGGCTGGTCCGCCTTGGCCGCCGCCCATGAACTGCTCGGCGCCGCCAAGCGCAACGTCGAGTTGTCCGCCATCCTCGTGAAAGCCGAACAGACGCGCTTCAGCCAGGGCGCCACGGACCTTCTCGCCTTGCAGATCCGCGAGCAGGCGCTGCTCGAGGCCCAGTTCTCCGAAGTCACCGCTCAGGCGGATTTCTTCACCGCGCTCGCCGACTACCGCGCCGCGATCGCCGCCGACCTCAAGAAGTAGGCCGTCGGCGGGATCCGGCCGGTTCAGGCTTTGCGGACGATTTTGCCGGCGATCGGTACCGCCAGGGCCAGCGTGTTTGAGATCGTACCGTACTTGCGGATGTTCGTGTGCAGCAGTTCGATCCGATTGTCCGGCTCGTCGGTGTCGACCGTGATCAGGTAATCGATGGAGAGCAGTTTCGGCGGGCTGTCCTGGCGGACCGCATGCAGGCTGACCTCGATACCGCGGAGGTCGAAGCCGAGCACCGGCAGGACGCGCTCGGCGCCTTTGAGCAGGCAGGCCGAGAGGGCGCCGAGCAGCAGCTCGACCGGATTGAAGGCATCGGAGCGTCCGGCGAGGTCCGTATCGGCGATCAGGCTGGCCTCCTTCGCGGCGACCAGGCTGCCGTGGCTATCGAGGCGGTGGGCGTTGACGTGATATTCGAGCATGGTGTCAGCATAGCCCCTTCAGGCTAAAGCACACTAAGAAACCGGCCGAGTAATATGGTCTCAACCTTGCTTCAGCGAAGCCATGTCGATCACGAAACGATAGCGCACGTCCTGCTTGATCATCCGGTTCCACGCTTCGTTGATCTGCTGGATCGAGATCAGCTCGATGTCCGAGACGATCCCGTGCTGGGCGCAGAAATCGAGCATCTCCTGGGTCTCGGCGATGCCGCCGATGCAGGAACCCGCGAAGTTACGGCGTGGCATGATCACGCTGAAGGCATGGACCGCCAGCGGCTTCTCCGGCACGCCGACGAGGCAGAGCGTGCCGTCGAGCTTCAGCAGGGCCATGTAGGCGTTGAGGTCATGCTGGGCCGAGACGCAGTCCAGGATGAAGTCGAAGGAGCAACCATGCTTGGCCATCGCGGCGGGGTCGGTGGAAACGACGACCTCATGGGCGCCGAGGCGGAGGCCGTCGGCGACCTTGGACGGGGAGGTGGTGAAGAGCACGACGTGCGCGCCGAAGGCCCGGGCGAACTTCACGCCCATGTGACCGAGGCCGCCGAGGCCGACCACGCCGACCTTCTGGCCCGGGCCGACCTTCCAATGGCGGAGCGGCGAATAGGTCGTGATGCCCGCGCAGAGCAGGGGGGCCGTGGCGGCGAGGTCCAGGCCTTGCGGGACGCGGAGGGTGAAGGCCTCGTCGACGACGATATGGGAGGAGTAGCCGCCGAAGGTGTGGCCGCCGAGGTGCTTGTCGGGGCTGTTATAGGTGAAGGTGGCTCCCGTCAGACAGAACTGCTCCAGGCCCCTCTGGCAGCTCGGGCAGGTGCGGCAGGAGTCGACCATGCAGCCCGTGGCGCCGATGTCGCCGACCTTGACCTTCGTGACCTTGGCGCCGACCGCGGTGACGCGACCGACGATCTCGTGGCCCGGGACGCAGGCGTAGTTCGTGCCCGGCCATTCGCCGCGGGCGGTATGGACGTCGGAGTGGCAGACACCGCAGAAGAGGATTTCCATGGCGACGTCGGTCGGACCGGGGGCGCGCCGGGCGATCTGCATCGGGGCGAGCAGGGAGGTGGGGGCGGCAGAACCGTAGGCCTGGGCGGAGGTGGTCATGGAAGGGAGGTCTTCACTGGTAGGCGGAAGCCCCCGTGACGCAAGCCGGGGGAGCGGACTTCACGGTGCCCTGATGCATCGACCTCATTTCTTTGTGCCGAGGCGAAACGCTATGATGGGGCATGAACTTAGCCTTATCCGCATCGAGGTGCGGCGACCCACTTGACAGAATTCTGTACATCAGGCATCCTGCATGCATGAAGACCGTCTCCTACACCGACGCCCGCAACCAGCTCGCCAGCCTCATGGAGGCGGCCAACGCGGATCGCGAACCCGTGGCCATCACCCGCAACGGCGCCGCCTCCGTCGTGCTCGTCG
Source organism: Opitutales bacterium (assembly GCA_964202105.1). Lineage (GTDB taxonomy): Bacteria > Verrucomicrobiota > Verrucomicrobiia > Opitutales > UBA953 > UBA953. The sequence goes on from CAXNHL010000064.1 coordinate 2,415, forward strand.
ATGCCGCCGAGTATGCGGCCATGGCCGAGACCTTCCACCTGCTTTCCTCGCCGCGTAACGCCGACCGCCTGCGCAAGGGCCTGTCCGAATTCAAGGCCGGTAAGTTCAAGAAGGCCTCCCGTGGATGAGGTCCGCTGGTCGTCGGGCGCCCTGGAGGACCGGGCTTACTGGCAGCAGGCGGAGCCGCGTACCTATGAAAGGCTCGAGCGTCTGCTGGCCGACATCGCCAAGAGTCCGTTCAAGGGCGTCGGTAAGCCCGAACCCTTGAAAGGGGACCTCTCAGGCTGGTGGTCGCGGCGGATCACGCTGGAGCACCGTTTGGTCTATCGGGTCGAGAAGGGCGTCATCTACGTCCTCCAGGCCCGCTATCATTATTGATCCGCTTAGCCTTCGGTCGGGTCGTAGAGGCCTTGGCGGACGACGAAGCGGATGACGCCGGCGACGTCGTGGACGCCGAGCTTGCGCATCAGGTTCGTGCGGTGGTTCTCGACGGTCTTGGCGCTGATATCGAGTTTCACCGCGACTTCCTTGCTCGAGTAGCTCTTGGCCAGCAGCACCGCGATTTCCTTTTCACGCTCGGTGAGGGTCGCGCCCTTGGCGTCGACGTCGCTTTCCGGGGCGGTGAGCGCATCGGCCATCGCCTTCTGGAAAGCTTCGCTGAACCAGGTGTCGCCCGCGGCGACCGCGTCGACCGCCTGGCGGAGTTCGGAGAGACGGGCGCTCTTCGGCACGTAGCCACGGACCCCGGCCTTGAGGAGGCCGCGAGCGATCTGCTTCTCGGACTTCGCGGAGAAGATCAGCACCTTGAGGTCAGGCTGCGTGTCGTGTAGCTGGCGGAGGACTTCCAGGCCGCTGATGCCGGGGAGGAGGATGTCGAGGATGAGGATGTCCGGCTTGAGCTGCTTCGCGAGCGCCAGGCCTTCATGGCCGTCGGCGGTCGAGCCCAGCACGCGGTAGGCCCCACGGGCCTCGAGCATCTCGATGATGAGCTCGCAGATGGCCGTCTGGTCTTCCACGACCACGACGGATTTCGCCTTGCGGACAGAGGTCTTCATGGGGGTGAACCCAATACTGGCCGGCCCCGGGCCGCAGGCGAACGCAAAAAGGCGCCGCTTGGTAACAATCTTATTCCGACGCCGGGTCGACCAGGCCCTGCCGGACCACGAAGCGGACCAGGCCGGCGACGTCGCGGACGCCGAGCTTACGCATCAGGTTGGCCCGGTGGTTCTCGGCGGTCTTGATGCTGATATGTAGGCGGGCGGCGACCTCCTTGCTGCTGTGGCTCTGGGCGATGAGCACGGCGATCTCGCGTTCGCGTGGGGTGAGCTGGTCGATCATGCCGTCGCCGAGGAAGGAAGGGGAGGCCAGGGCCAGGCGGACGGTGCGGCTGAAGTCCTCGTTGAACCAGGTATTGCCGAGCGAGAGCGCCTCGAGGGCCTTGCGAAGTTCGGAGAGCGGGCCGTTCTTGTTCACGTAGCCATGGATGCCGGCCTGCATGAGGGCGCGGACGATGTGAGGCTCCTGTTTGCCGGAGAAGACCAGCACCTTCATCGCGGGCAGGCTGCCGCCGAGCCGACGCAGGATCTCGATGCCGCCCACGCCGGGCATGATCACGTCGAGCACCAGGATGTCGGGCTTGAGGCGCAGGGCGAGTTCGATGGCGCTGAGCCCGTCGGAGGCCGTACCGACCGAGACGCAGCGCGGATGGGACTGGACCATCTCCGAGACCAGGTCGCACACCGCCGACTGGTCTTCCACGACCAGCACGCGCTTCTTGGCTAGGGAGCTATCCGCTCCTGAAGGCTTGAAGGGCTGCGGGTAACTGGGAACCCCGGCCGACGGCCGGGTGACGCGGAGTTTACGCAATGATGTCTTCATGGAATCGATACATGAGATATCTCCTGTTTTGCCGTTTATTATCAACGGAAAGAGGATGGGGCTTATTCCTCATCAATGCATAAGAGAAACGGATTAGCACTCTTGCTGGCCCTGCTGACCCTGTCGGCTTGCCTCGGGCTCATTTTCCTCCTGACGAGTCTCGCGATCACCGAAAGCGCACTGGCGGCTCGGTTTGTCGACATGACCCACCTGCGTGCGGCCGCCCAAGGGGCGGCCTTGCGAGGCTTGGCTGAGCTGCAGTCGGCCGCGGGTCCGGATATCGCCTATACTTATCAAACTACCCCGAGTGGGCTCTGCGTCGGCCGGGGTTCCTCCGTCTTGTTGCCCGAGGGCGAGGCGGAAATCGATGGCCTCCGTTGGTGTTGGTCCGTCGAGGATCTTTCCATGTCCCATGACCTCGCCGCCCGGCCGATGGCGACCCGGCAGGCATCGGCCTGGGCGAAGAGCGCCGCGGGTCGGCCTAAACTCCCGCTCGCCTTGGCGGTTGAGCCGACAGCGGAGCAGGTCAGGGCCCTGGAGGTGGGCGGACCGGCGCTTTACGCTGCCTGCGGCGGCGAGCCCCTAAGGCCTGGTCAATCTTGGCAGGTGCGAGGCCTGCTCACTGATGCCGCGCACGGAGGGTGGAGGCGCGACTTGTCCGAGCCTGGGGGATTAGCGGCGGCTGTCGGGCCCGAAATGGCCGAGGTGTTGGTGGGGTCGGCTTGGTCGCAGCTCCCGGCCCGAGGGCGTCCGTTGCGCTCAATCGTCGCCGCGGACCGGAGCCTGTCGACGCTTCCGGTGCTGAGTGATTTTCGGCTCAGCCTCGGTTTCTTCAACTCGCGTCATGATGGCCGCCATCGGCTACGCTTCCACGGGTCGGGAGTCCTGTGGAACCCTTTGACGCTGCCCGTCTTGGCTGGCCCGCAGGGAAAACTTTTTCTGTGCGAAGTGATCGGCGCTCCTGAAGTCACGGTGACTAATCTGGAGACCGCCGCGACCATCGTCGTGGATCTGGACGACTGCCCGCAGGAGGATTTCGGGGTCGTGCGCCAAGGTCCGCGTGAACGGGGGCTCTGGTTCTGGGTCGAAGTGGCCGATCCCGAGGCCTTCGGCATGAGCGGGCGCGGATTGCTACCTGGCGAGGCGTATGCTTTCCTTAATCCGACGGAAGAGGCCCAGCCCCAAGGCCTGGCGCGGATCTTATCCAAGACGACGTGGCGTCTGGATCGTCGTCCGCATGGTCCGGGCTGGCGTCGTCCGGGGCCGACGACGTTCCTCCCCGCTGACCGGATCGAGGTGGCCGTGCGTTTCCGGCAGAAGGTCACGGTGAATCTTCGTCCTTACGCCGGCGAGCCGTCGCGCGAGGAGCCCATCGCGGCGTATCCGTCCAGGTCCGCGATCACGTTACGCGACGTCCCGTTCCCGGATTTCGGCTTTCGGACAACCGGTGAGGATTATTCCCGGGAAGACAGCGCAGGCTATGCCGTGAGCGAGAGGCGCGCCTGCCTACGCGTGAGACTGAAGCCTCGTCCCGTAGCCGCTTTCCAGTCGTCGGCCGGGGTGGGAGTCTTTCAGCGGGCGTATTGGGATTTCCGTCGGCCCGAGGATGCGGCGGAGTGGTCCGTGGAATCCCCTTTGTTGTCGGCCTTGGATGTCGTCGATCAAGACGCATCACCTTTGGCGGGTCCCTTGTGGGACCTACGGGTGAACCGTCATGACGCCGGGCAGCCGGGAGCCTTCGCCTCGGTTCGCCTGCGCGACCTGCCTGGCTGGCCGCATCTCTCCGTGGGCTCGTTGCGGCATCTGGAGGCTTCGGAGGGTAAGGGTTGGCACCCATGGTTGGATCAAGGATTTTTCTCCGCACCGCCGACTGCGCGGGAGACGGGTGTCAGTTCACATCAGCCCTTCTTACTGCCTGTTGATGCAGAAGCGATCGCTCGAGAAACAACGGCCAAGGACTTCTTCGTGATCGGACCTTGGAACGTGAACTCCCGCGACCCGGCGGCCTGGGCGTCATTTCTGCGTGGTGCTGCGGGCACGTGGCGTGCGGATGCGGGCGGCCCGTTCGAGTCCCCGATGCTGGCTGGTCCCTTGTTCTTCACGCGTCCTGCCGGAGCCGGACAGGCCAAATGGGGTGCGATGGCTTCGTTGGACTTAGGCGATGAAGCCTTGATGGCTCTGTCACCGATCGCCGCCGAGGCCGCCCAGGGCGCTCAGCTGGTCCGACGTATCGACGAAGGCCGTCTGAAGGCCTGGTCCAAGAAAATCGTCGAGTTGCAGCCGGCCTGCGGCTGGCCTTACGCTTCCTTAAGATCGTTCGCCGACTCTAGTCTGCTGGCCCGTTCGCTTCAGGAGAGCGGAGTCAATGCAGGTCCAGCTGAGGTGACATCGGGTTGGCCCTTGCGGTTAGAGGCCGCCGATCTCTTGGAGACCTGGGCGCCACTACTCACGGTGCGCGGCGATACCTTCAAGGTAATCGGCCAGGCGGAGGGTGTCGAGGGGGTGGTTGCCTGTGAACTCGTGGTCCAGCGGGTGGCCGAGGAGCATCCCTACGGGCCTTTGGGCCGAAGGTTCAGGATAATTTCAGCACGGTTTCGTAACCCATGAGGGACGGGGCGGACTTGACTGGCGGGGGAAAGGGCTAAGATGGAAGGGGTATGCACGAATCCAATCCCTTCATCGTCGCTGACGCCCCGGCCGCTGACCGCGCCGCCTTC
>CAXNHL010000065.1:0-6934 GCA_964202105.1 Opitutales bacterium
CGAGGGGCGTCTTCCGCCCCCGCCCGACCCCCACTTTATACGTCAAACATGGCCGAAGAGCTCAAGGATACCCTCAACCTGCCCGTCACCGACTTCCCGATGCGGGCCGGCCTGGCCGAACGCGAACCCGTCCGGATCGCCCACTGGGAGCGCCACGGTCTCTATGGCCAGATCCAGGCCCGGGCCGCCGGCAAGCCGGCCTTCGTCCTCCATGACGGCCCGCCCTTCACCAACGGCGACGTGCACATCGGCACCGCGCTCAACAAGCTCCTGAAGGATTCCATCCTCCGCTATAAGTCCATGCGCGGTTTCCGCACGCCTTACGTGCCGGGTTGGGACTGCCACGGTCTGCCGATCGAGCATAAGGTGATGAAGGAGCTCCAGTCTAAGAAGCAGTCGCTCGACGCGCTCGGCGTGCGCAAGGCCTGCGCCGAATTCTCCGCCGCCTACATCGAGAAACAGCGCGGCCAGTTCAAGCGCCTCGGCATCCTCGCCGACTGGGCTTCGGAATACCGCACGATGGATCCGGCCTACGAAGCGGAGATCCTCGGCGGCTTCGCCAGCTTCGTCGAGCAAGGCCTCGTCTACCGCTCCAAGAAGCCGGTGTATTGGTCCATCCCTTGCCAGACGGCGCTCGCCGAGGCCGAGATCGAATACAAGGACAAGCGCTCGCACTCCGTCTGGGTCGCCTTCCCGGTCGCCGATCCCGCCGCCAAGCAGCTCGCGCCCGCGCATCCGCTCTCTGTCGTCATCTGGACGACCACGCCGTGGACGCTCCCCGCGAACCTCGCGATCGCCGTGCATCCTGACCTCGAATACGTCGAGGTCCGCCATGGCGAACGTTCCTTCCTCGTGGCCTCCGCTCTGCGCGAGGCGTTCGTCGCCGCGTGCGCGCTCGAAGGCGCCGTCGACGGTTTCAAGGTCAAGGGCCGTGCGCTCGAAGGCCTGCAGCCGCAGCATCCGTTCATCGATCGTGCTTCGCCGATCGTGCTCGCCGACTACGTCACCACCGACGCCGGTTCGGGTTGCGTGCACACCGCGCCCGGCCACGGCATCGAAGACTATCAGACCGGCAACAAGTATGGCTTCGAGCCGTATTGCCCGGTGCGCGACGACGGCACGTATGCCGACGACGGCAAGGTGCCCGCCTCGCTGGTCGGCATCACCGTCCTCGAGACCGACGGCAAGAATCCGGCGAACATCGCCGTGCTCGAGCTGCTCAAGGCCAAGGGCGCGCTCCTCAAGGCGCAGAGCTTCGAACATTCCTACCCGCACTGCTGGCGCTCCAAGACCCCCGTGGTCTTCCGCGCGCTCGACCAGTGGTTCGTCGGCCTCGACCGTGGCGACCTCCGCAAGAAGGCGCTCGCCGCCGTCGGCGACGTGAAGTGGATCCCCGCCTCCGGCGAGAACCGTATCCGCGCCGCCCTCGAAGGCCGTCCGGATTGGTGCATCTCGCGTCAGCGTGCCTGGGGCGTGCCGATCCCGGCGTTCTATTCCCCGTCCAGCGGCGAATCGTATCTCGACGCCGGCGTCGTCCGCCACGTCGCCAAGCAGGTCGCCACGCGCGGCGGCGATTGGTGGTGGGCCTCCTCCGTCGAGGAAGTCCTCGCCGGCGCCCCCGTCCCGGCCGCCTGGCCGAAGGACGTGCGCAAGGGCACCGACACGCTCGACGTGTGGATCGACTCCGGTTCGAGCCACCTCGCCGTATGCGCCAAGCACAAGGACCTGCACTGGCCGGCCGACCTCTACCTCGAAGGTTCCGACCAGCACCGCGGTTGGTTCCAGTCTTCGCTTTGGACCGCCATCGCCGTCAAGGGGTCCGCGCCTTACCGCGCCGTGCTCACGCACGGTTTCGTCGTGAACGAGAAGCGCCAGAAGATCTCGAAATCCGACGGCAAGCCGCAGACCGCCGACGATTACGTCAAGAAATACGGCGCCGACATCGTGCGCCTCTGGGTCGCCTCCGAGAACTACCAGAGCGACATCCCGCTCTCCGACGCGATCTTCGAGACGATCTCGAACCAGTATCGTAGCATGCGCAACTCGCTGCGCTACCAGCTCGGTAACCTCTACGACTTCGACGCCGCCAAACATGCCGTCGCCGTGGACCAGCTCAGCCCCGTCGACCGCTGGGTGCTCGTCGAGACCGCCAAGCTCATCCGCGAGGTCACCGACGCGTGTGAGCGCAATGAGTTCCACCGCGCCGCCGCCGCGCTCGCCGGTTTCACCACCGCGACGCTTTCCGCGACCTACCATAACGTCGTCAAGGACCGCCTCTACACCACCGCGCCCGACGACACGCTGCGTCGCTCCACGCAGACCGCGCTCGACCTCGTCCTGCGCGCCTACCTGAAGCTCATCGCGCCGTTCGTGCCGTTCACCGCCGACGAAGCCTGGTCGCACCTGCACGCCAAGACCGAATACGTCGACTCGACCAACGTGCACCTGCAGGACTGGCCGGCGATCGACGCCCGCTGGGAAGACGCCGCCGGACAGGCCGCGCACGCCGCCGTCACGCGCATCCAGGCCTTGGCCGCCCAGGTCAACGTGCCGATGGAGCGTCTCCGTCAGGAGAAGAAGATCGGTCAGTCGCTCGAGGCCGCCGTCGTCGTCACCGGCGATGCCGCCGACGCCGACTTCGCCCTCCTGTCCGCTCACCAGGCCCTCCTGACCGAGCTCTGGATCGTCTCCTCGGTCCAGCTCAAGTCGCAGGCCGGAGCCGCCTTGGCCTTCCAGGTCGACAAGGCCGAAGGCGTCCGCTGCCCCCGTTCCTGGCGCTGGGTGCCCGCACTTGTGGAAGCCGGCCGTTTTGGTATGGTATCTCCACGCTGCCGCGAAGCACTCCTCGCCAAATACTCCCAACTCTAACCCCTCTCACCGATGTCCAAGAAACCCGATCCTAAGAAGTCCGCCAAGAAAGCCGCCCCGGCGCCGAAGGCCAAGGCCAAGCCGGCCGCTAAGCCCGCGCCCAAGGTCGTCGCCAAGCCGGCGGCCAAGGCTCCGGCCCCGAAGGGCAAGCCCGCCGCTCCGGTCAAGGCCGCCAAGGCGGCTCCGGCTCCGGCCGCGAAGCCCGCCAAGAAGGGCGCCGCTCCCGTCGCTCCGGCCAAGAACGCCAAGGCCGCTCCCGCTGCTCCCGCTGCCAAGGGTGGCAAAGCCGCGAAGGCGCCCAAGGTCGATCACGCCGTCCAGAAGGGACTCCTGAATAAGCATCGCGATGATCATCACCAGGCCGACGCGCTCGACGTGAAGGTCCGCCCGAAGCTCCAGTATTACACGTTGGCCGACCTCAAGGCCTACCTCGACAAGCGCAACAAGTTGAAGTCCAAGCTCAATGTCTGGGTGCCCGATGAAGAGCGCAAGGCGCGTGAGAAGGCCGCCGCGGCCGCTCGTTCGCAGGGTAACCGCTCGAACAACATCGCCACTGCTTCCATCGCCGACCTGCTCGGCGGATCCAATCCTTTCCGCAAGGGCGAAGGCTTCGTCGACGAATCGAAGCAGGTCCCCGAGAAGTTCCGCCGCTACTATCGCCTCCTCGTGGACATGCGCGACGCGCTCCACAAGGGTCTCGCCTTCCACTCCGAGGAAGCGCTCAAGAAGTCGGGCAAGGACGATGCCGGCGACCTCTCGGGTTACTCCCAGCACCTCGCCGACGCAGGCACCGACACCGCTGACCGCGACTTCGCGCTCTCCCTGATCTCCAACGAACAGGAAGCGCTCAAGGAAATCGCCGACGCCATCGAACGCATGAAGAAGGGCACCTACGGCACCTGTGAGATCACCAACAAGGCGATCCCCGCCGCGCGCCTGATCGCCGTGCCGTTCACCCGTTATTCCCTCGAAGGCCAGAAGGAGCTCGAGCGCAACCGTCGCGCCCATCGTCGTCGCGGCGGCAATCCGCTCGGTGAGATCGGCGACGAAGTCGGCTTCGGCACCGGCGGCGGCGGCGGCGAAGACGACCCGAGCGATACCTAAGCGCGCCGTCTCCGATGTTCGCCCGGCTTCGCCCCTACCTGTCCTTCTGGACGGTCTGCGTGGCCGCGATCGTCACGGACGTCGCGACCAAGCTGCTCGTGGTGCGTCACATCCCGTTCGGGGCGTATTTCGGCAACGATCCCGAGCGCGCCCCGATCTTCGTCTTCCCTTGGTTCTGGATCGTGCACGTCGGCAATAAAGGCGCCGCCTGGGGCCTAGGCGCCGAGCACGACGTCCGCCCGTTCCTCGTCTTCCTCGCCCTGGCCGTGCTCGCGCTCGTCTGGCGCTGGCGTCAGCCGCTCCTGCGCGAACTCCAGGGCGGCCAGCTCGCCTTCGGCCTGTTCGTCGGCGGCACCCTGGGCAACGTCCGCGACCGCCTCTTCGGCGACCACGTCATCGATTTCATCGACGTCCATCTGCCGTATTATCGCTTCCCGGCCTTCAACGTGGCGGACTCGTGCATCTGCGTCGGCGTGGGCATCTACGTCGTCATGTCGTATCGTCATGACCGCCTGCGTCGCGAGGCCATCGTCTCGCACGGCGGCGAAGATTCCCCGCCCGGCGCATGAGCGTGCGCTTCGACCTCGCGGCCCATCCCGGCGCGCAGGCGTATCGCCTCCTCGCGGGCCTGGTCGTCCCCCGGCCCATCGCCTTGGTCACGACCATCGACGCCGCGGGCGTGGTCAACGCCGCGCCGTTCTCTTTCTTCAACGTCATGGGCACCGAGCCGGCGCTCGCCGTGCTCGCTCCGGCCGACCGTGATGACGGCACGCCCAAGGACACCGCGGCCAACCTGCACGCCAACGGCGAATGCGTCATCCACATCTGCGACGAGGCCGTCGCGGCGCGGATGGTCGAGTGCGCGCGTCCTTTGCCGCCCGGCGTGAGCGAAGTGCCGCGCGCCGGCTTCACGTTGGCTTCCTCGGAGCGCGTGCGCGTCCCGCGGCTCGTCGAATGCCCCGTGGCCCTCGAAGGCCGCGTGCTCGATATCCGTAAGTATGGCGACAACCGCCTCGTCGTGATCGAGCTCCTGCTCGCGCACGTGCGCGAGGGCGTGGCCGATCCCGCGACCTGGAAGGTCGACTACGCGCAGTATGCCCCGGTCGGACGCATGAACAGTCCCGACGGCTACGCGCGCACGACGGACCGTTTCACGCTGCGGTTCCCGTCAGAGGCCTGATCAGATCCCTTTCGAGAGGCGCTTCACCACCGTCGCGAAATCGTCGGGACGCGGCGCGACGATCTCGAACGTCTGACCGGCGACCTTGCCGGTCACGCGGGCGACGCGCAGGAGCAGGCCGCGGTGCAGCGGCTTGTCCTCGCCTTTGTTGAGTCGGCCCTTCGGCGTCGTGTCGGTGAGCGTCACGCGGCCCGAGCGGCCATACTTCAGTTCGCCCGCGATGCGGATCCCGCACTCCGCGGCGTGGATGCGCACCTGATCGCGGCGAGGGAAGGGCGTATGCGCGGCCCAGACGCGCCAGCGTCCGCAGGCGCGGCCGGGCTCGAAGCGGGTCTGCGCGTGCTTGCCGTTGCGGTGCGAGACGAAGGCGCGCTCCTGGGAGTCGTCCATCCCGACCGGTAGGTCGCAGAGGCCGGCGTCTTCCGGGGCGTCTTCGGTGCGGGCCACGAATTCATATTCGAAGCGGAAGGCGCCCGAGCCGAGGGCTTCGCGCCAACCGGCCATGGCCGTCGCGCGATCGGCGAGGATCACGATGCCGGCGGTCTCGGGTTCGGGGCCGAAGACCGCGGCCGGTTCGGCGAGTCCGAGGCGGACCATCTCCGGTTTGCCGGTTTCGAGCTGCGCGCGGAGCTGGCCGAGGAGCGTTGGGGCGCCGTGCTGCCACGGATGTTCCTCGAAGGCCACGCCGCTCGGCTTGGCCAGGGCGACCCAGCCGGCGCCGTGGGCCAGGACGTCCATGCGCACGGCCTCTTCGCCGAGCAGGCCGGCGGCGAAACCGATGGAGGCGGGGAGGGAGGCGGACATCTTAGGAACAAAAAAACCCCGGCGCCGAGGCGACGGGGTCGGTGAGGGGCTGACCCCGCATTACTTCTTGGCGGCGGCGAGCTTCTTCGCGAGGCGAGCCTTGATGCGGTTCGCCTTGTTGCGATGGATCACGCCGGTCTTCGCGGCCTTGTCGGCGGCGGAAGCGACCTGGGAGGCGGAAGCGGCGACGTTGTCACCGGTCAGGCTCTTGACGAGACCCTTGAGACGGGTGCGGACGATCTTGTTGTGCTCGGCGCGACGGGCGGTCTGGCGGATGCTCTTCTTGTTAGCTTTGATGTTGGCCATGTGTGTCAGTAGGGAAGCCGTGGGCGGCCCTCGGAGTCAACGCGGATTTCAGGGATAACGGCAGGGAGAGGCCCCCTTGGGAGGGGCCTCAGACGTCCTGCTGGTGGAAGGGGTGGGATTCGAACCCACGAACAGCGAAGCTGAACGGATTTACAGTCCGCGACCTTTAGCCACTTGGATACCCTTCCGGCCAACAGGATGGGCAACTTGGCACTGCCGCTGGTCCATGACAAGCGCTTTCGCTGGCCTTAAAGGTCCTTTCTGCCGGCGGATGGCGGAAGATTACCCCTTTCCACCATCAGGCGGCCCGTTAGGCTGTCACGCATGCCTGCCGCGCCGCTGATCGTCCTCATCGACGGGGAATGCGCCCTCTGTAACGGGTCGGCCGCCTGGTTCGCCCGGCGGAACGCGGCGGGCCGGATGCTCTTCGCGACCAACCGTGGGGTGGTCGCCCGCGTGGCCGGCGAACCGCCGGGCGGAGACCCTGATACGATCGTCGTCTGGGACGGCTCGCGTCGTCTGGGTCGTTCGCGGGCCGTGCGTGCCATGCTGACTTCGTTGGGCGGTGGTTGGGCCGGGCTGGCCTTCCTCGCCGGCTGCCTGCCCGTCACGTGGCTCGACTTTGTTTACGACCAGGTCGCCCGCCGTCGTCATCGATTCGCCGGACCGGCG
>CAXNHL010000066.1:0-6932 GCA_964202105.1 Opitutales bacterium
CCGGAATGACAGGCGGCCACGGCGTCCATGGCGAGGCCGCGGGCTTCGGTGGCGGCGCGGGAAAGGTCGGCGGAGTTATTGAGCGACATAGGCCTTATGCGTAAGGCATAAATAGGAGGGGTTTCCAGCCTTGAATGAGCCTTTGAACCTCTTCAAAACGGACACATGTCCGACAAAGAACTCGAAGAAGGCGGCGCCCTTCGGCTGGATTTCAAGAAACTGCGTAAAATCGCTTCCGGCGAGGCCGACGTCATCCCTGCGGTCGCCCAAGACGCCGTCACGGGCGAGGTGCTCATCCTCGGTTATGTCAACGAGCTGGCCCTGCAGACGGCGCTCCGTGAAAAGAAGGCCACGTTCTGGAGTACGTCGCGAAATGAACTTTGGATCAAGGGTCTGACCTCGGGCGATTTCCTCGAGCTCCTCGAGGTGCGCGTGAACTGCGAGCAGAACTCGATCCTCTACAAGGTCCGTCCCGCGGGCCAGGGCGCGTGCCACACGAAGGAGAACGGGAAGGCCCGTTCGGGCTGTTACTATCGCCGCCTCAAGGCCGACGGCACGTTGGAGAAGGCCTGAGCCTCAACGCCGGCCCAAGGCCTGCAGGACGAGGTCTGTCTCGATGTCGAAACGGATCACGAGCAGTTTGGTCTGACGCGTCAGCCGATCGGCTCCGGGTCGCGCGGCGAAGCCGAGCGCCTCGAAGTCGCCTTGGCGTTCGGTCAGTCGCTTGAGCGCGGCTTCGGCTTCGTCGCCGGTGCGGTAAGCGAAGGCGACCGTCGCGACCAGGAACGCGCCGTCCTCGCTTTCGCCGACGGCGATCGTGGCGCTCTCGGCCGAGGCGCCGATCTCGACGAGCGCGCGCCCGAGCCAGCGACGCCGTCCGGCGGTCTCAAGCAAGGCGCCGACCTCGGCGGTGTGTACGACCAGATAACCGTGCGACAGGGCTGCCAACTGCGCGCGGGCCAAACCCGGCAGGCTTTTACCGCCCTCGGGTGGTTGGCTTAAGGGTAGGCGTGCTTCGGCCAAGCCGGCGGGCACGAAACCTACTTCGATGCGCTCCGGGCGGGTGGCCCGTAGCTCATTGAGGCGGGTGCGCAGGCCTTCGCGGCGAGTCGGCTCGGTCAGCTCCGCGAGCGCGCGCAGGACGCCGTCCGCGCAACGACGATCGGCCGCTTCCTGCGGGTAGACGACCGCGACCTCGCGGCTGCGCGGATCGACGGAGAGCCGGAGATCGCCGGGTCGAAGCCAGCGCCAGGCCAGGAGGCCGCCGACCGAGATCACGGCGAGCAACAACAGGGCGGCGGGGCGGGGCATCTCGAAAGGATTAAACCTTTGGCGGCTGTCTGGGACAAGCGGATTGGCCGCTCGCATCCGGGCACAAAAAAGGGCGCCGAAAGGCGCCCTTGAGGAGGTTGTTAATCCGAGGATTAGTAGCCGCCGCGGTCGCCGCCGCCGAAGCCGCCGGAGCGACGTTCGCCGCCGCCGAAGCCGCCACGAGAGCCGCCGCCGCCGAAGCCGCCGCGAGAGCCGCCGCCGCCGAAGCCGCCGCGATCTCCACCGCCGAAGCCGCCGGAGCGGGGACGGTCGCCACCGAAGCCGCCGGAGCGGGGACGGTCACCACCGAAGGACGGACGTTCTTCGCGAGGGCGAGCGACATTGACCTTCAGGGGGCGACCCATGAAGTCGATGTTCTCGGTCTTAGCGATCGCATCCTGAGCGGCCTGAGCATTGGCCATGGTCACGAAGGCGAAGCCACGAGGACGACCCGTGAACTTGTCCATCATGACTTCCACGGAGACCACTTCGCCGCCTTGGGAGAAGTGAGCGCGGATGTCGGATTCGGTTGCGGCCCAGGGCAAGTTGCCCACGAACAGTTTGTTTTCCATATTATCTTTTGTTTTGCTTGGTTTACCTACACCGCATTGCCCGTTTCCGACCTTCGGATTTCGATTTGCCGTCTTAACGACCGTCAACTCACCGGATTATTGCGGGGCTTGTCTCTTACTTTGGTTATTTTCCGAGACAAACCTGACCGCTGATAAGGAACTTTTGCCCGGCTTCGGCAAGTTTATTCACAATGGGGGGCTTCCCTCAGCCCTGCGTTGACTCCCTTAACCGACTGAAAGAGGGTGTTTTCATGAGCGCCGCCCTCACTCCCGAACAGATCCAAGCGGCCTTGCCCGGCTTGGCTGGATGGCAGCTGGAAGGCTCTAAGTTGTTGAAGGCGTATAGGTTTAAGGATTTCAAGGCGGCCTTGGCCTTCATCAACCAAGCGGGGGCCATCGCCGAACAGCAGGGCCACCACCCGGAAATCCATAATGTTTGGAATCAGGTGACCCTCCGCCTCTGCACCCACGACGCGGGGAATCAGATTACCGAGAAAGATTTGACCCTCGCCCGCGCGCTCCAATCCCTGTCCCTCCCGTGATCGACGATCCTGCAGAGGCTTTGGACATCCTCCTTGAAGAGCTCAAGCGCCAGAAGGCCGCCGGGGTCCGTCGCGTCAGTATCACGGCCGACTCCCTGACCGCCTTGAAGGCCCTCGCCGGCACGCCGACCGCCCCCGTCGCCCAGGCGACGCCGGCGCCCGCCAGGCCCGCCGCGGCCTCTGCGTCCGCTCCCGCCCGGCCGGTGACTCCGGTGGCCACCGCGCCCAAGCCGGCCGTCGTCGTGTCCGCCGCGCCGATTCCCGATGCGCCGATCTTCACCCTCGCCGCCGGCCCGAAGGCCGAGCGCATGCAGGCGTTGCGTCAGCTCATCGAGGCGTGCGCTGAGACGAAGAAGCATCTGATCGCCCCGCAGCGGCCGCTCCTCGGCCACGGCTCGCTCGACGCCCAGGTCGTGTTCGTCGGCGAAGCGCCCACGATCGTCGAGATGGAGGCCGGTCAGGCTTTCGCGGGCGAGTCCGGCGAACTGCTCCAGAAGATCCTCTCCGCCGCGGCGATCAATCCGGCCGACTGTTATTTCGTGCCCGTCATGGTGTGGCGTCCGGAGCCCCCGACCCAATACGGCAAGCGTCCGCCGACCGCGCGCGAGATCGCGTTCAATCTCCCGTATCTCCGCGCGCAGATCGACGTCGTCGCCCCGCGTGCCGTCGTCGCCCTGGGCGCGCAGGCCTTCGAAGCGCTGCACGGACGCACGCCGTCGATCACGCAGGCCCGCGGCCAGTGGTTCGACCTCAGCGGCGTACCGCTCCTGCCGACGTTCCATCCCAATTATCTCCTGCACACGCCCAGCGCCACCGCCAAGCGGACCGTCTGGGAGGACTTCCTGCTCCTGATGGAGAAGCTCGGCCTGCCGATCAGCGAGAAGCAACGCGCCTTCTTCGCGACGAAGTAAGGCTCAGCGGACCGAGTCGCTCAGGCGGCTGAGCGTGAACGACAGGACCTGCGAATTGCGGCCGCTCGCCTTGAGCGACTTGCGCCGTTCGGCCGGCAGGTCCGTCAGCGCGCCCGGCACGAAGCCGCAGGCCGACTGGAAGAAGCCCTGCGTCTGCGTGGTGAGCGCGATGAGTTTCTTGGCGCCGAGCTTCTTGGCCTGACGCTTGGCGAACTCGACGAGTTTGCTGCCGACGCCGCGGCCGTGGTAGAACGGCTGCACGTAGACCGCGCCGAGCTCCATCGCCTTGCCGCCCGGGTAAGGCCGGAGGGCGGCGCAGCCGATGATGCTGTCGTCGATCTCGTAGACGTAGAAGTCGGCGAACGACTGCTCGATCTGCTGGCGCGTGCGCGCCACGAGGGCGTCGGTCTTCGCGCCGTGCTTGGCGAGATTGTAGAGGGCCTGGGCGTCCTTCTTCTTCGCCTGACGGATGCGGTCGTAGTCGTTGGCGTGCACCATCGTGCCGAGGCCGACCTTGTCGAAGATCTCGGTGAGGAGGCAGCCGAAGACGCGGCCGTCGAGGATGTGGGCGCGCGGCACGTCGTTATCCAATGCCTTGGCGGCCTGCACGGCCTTGCTGCGGATGCGCGGGTCGAGCTTCGCGTGCTTGTCCGCGAGCAGGCGCTTGAGGTCGTCTTCCGGCAGGTTGAGCTGCACGACGCCGTTGACCTGCAGGCCGCTGAAGGGCGTGAGGTAGATCAGCTTCGAGGCGCCGAGGGCGACCGCGAGCTCCATGGCGAGGTGGTCGCTGTTGACGCGCAGGGACTGGCCTTCGCGGTCGCACACGATCGGCGTGACGAGCGGGAGGATGTCCTGCGAGAGCATGGACTTCAGGATCGCGGCGTCGACCTTCTCGACCTTGCCGGTGTAGAGGTGGTCCACGCCCTTGAGGCGGCCGATCTTGGTCGAGCGGACGGCGTTGGTGATGGCGCAACGCAGGCCGGCCTGGGAAAGGTTCTCGAGGACGGACTGCGAGACGAGCGCCGAGGCCTCGCGCGCGAGGGACATGGTCGAGACGTCGGTGGGGCCTTCGCCCTGGATGTCGGAGAGCGCGATGTTGTGTTCGCCGGCGAGGCCGACGAGCTGCTGGCCGATGCCGTGCACGAGCACGACCTTGATGGAGAGGCTGCGCAGGACCGCGATGTCGGTGACGATGTTCGCGAAGTTCTCGTGGGACACGATCGAGCCGTCGACCGCGATGACGAACACGTGGTCGCGGAACATCGGGACATACCGGAGGATCCCCCGGAGGTCGGTCGGCTTCATGGCGCGCTCACGCTGGCTGGACATGCTCAATCCTTATGGACTCCCCGACGGGCGGGGCAATACTGATGACGCATGCCGAAGCCGCCCCGAGTCCGCCGTGAGACGGTGCCGCCCGACCTCCGGGAGCCGGTGGACGCCTTCCTGGCGCACCTCGCGCTGGAACGCGGCGCGGCGAAGCTCACGACCGAGGCCTACGAGTCCGACCTCGTCCGCTTCGCCGCCCACTGCGGCCGGGCCGGCCGGACGAACTGGACGGAGGTCTCGCTGGCCGACGTCGACTCCTGGACGCGCGCCCTCGACCGCAAGGGCCACGCGGCCGCCTCGCTGGCCCGCCGGCTCTCGGCGGTCCGCTCCTTCTCGGCCCACCTTGTCCGCAGCGGGATGCGTCGAGATGACTTCACCGAACTCGCCCGCGGGCCGAAGCTCCGTCGCAAACTGCCCGGGATGATCAGCGCGGAGGAGGCCGCCAAGGTCGTCTCGGCGCCCGACACGGCCACACCGCAGGGCCTGCGCGACCGCGCAATGCTCGAACTGATGTATGGCTCCGGCCTGCGTATCTCCGAACTCTGCTCGCTCGAGATCCAAGCCGTCGATGCGGAGTCGGCGCTGGTGCGCGTCACCGGCAAGGGCTCCAAGGACCGTGTCGTCCCCGTCGGTGAGACCGCGCTTCTCGCGCTCCAGGTCTACCTCAAGGCCGGCCGGCCCAAGCTGGTGCGACCCAAGACCGGCAGCGCGCTCTTCCTCAGCGCCCGCGGCGTCGCGATCTCTCGCAAGACCTTCTGGCTGAGCGTAAAGCAGGCCGCCCAGCGCGCCGGCGTCTCGGTCCCGGTCAAGCCGCACCTTCTGCGCCACGCCTTCGCGACGCACCTTTTAGAAGGCGGCGCCGACCTGCGTTCGATCCAGGAGATGCTCGGCCACGCCGACATCGCCACGACGCAGATCTATACGTCGGTCGACCGGACGGCGTTGTCCGCCGCGCACCGTCGCCACCACCCGCGCGGACGCGGGAAGGGGCGTTAGCGGCCGGCGAGCATGAACAGGCCGCCGAGCAGCGAAGCCGCGGCGAGCACGAACACGAGGACGCGCGTGCCGAGAGGCAGTTCGAGCGGGGCCAGTTCTTCTTCATCTTCCGTCGGGCGGACGACCGCTTCGCGCAGGATGGAGAAGTAGTAATGGATGCTGATCGCCACGCCGATGAGGGCGGCGCCGAGGATCCACCAGAGCTTGGCGGCCACGAGCAGGGCGAGGACCATCAGTTTCGCGATGAAGCCGACGGAGGGCGGGATACCGGCGAGCGAGCCGATGCCGAAGCCGAGGGCGCCGGCGAGGATCGGCGAGCGACGCAGTAGGCCGCGGAGGGCGAGCTGCGGACGACGGTGATCTTCGAGCGCCGGCAGGGCGACGAGCGCCTGCGCGGTGAGGAACGTGCCGACGACGTAGGCGAGGAGGTAGAGGCCGACGACCTGTTCGACGTCGTAGCCGAAGGCGTTGACGCCCGGGAGGACGAGCGCGGCGGTGACGGCGGCGAGGATGAAGCCGGCGTGCGAGACGCCCGAGAGGGCCAGCGTGCGCTTCACGTCGGTCGTGGCCAGCGCGCCAAGGTTACCGGCGAGCAGGGTGAGCACGGCGCCGACGGCGAGGAGCGGGGCGATCTTGACGGCGAGCGGGAAGAAGGGACCCGTCGCGAGGATGAGCAGCGTGAACGCGCCGGCGGCCTTGGAGGCGGTGCCGAGGAACGCGGTCGTCGGGGTCGGGGCGCCCTGGTAGACGTCCGGGATCCAGGCGTGGAAGGGGAAGGCGCCGAGCTTGAAGGCGACGCCGCCGAGGATGAGCGCCACGCCCGCGAGCGTGAGCGGCGAGACCGCGCCGGCAGCCGTCTGGGCGGCGAGGACCTTGCCGATCTGCGTGAAGTTAAGCGAGTCGGTCACGCCGGCGACCGCGCCGAGCGCGCCGTAGACGAGGACGATGCCCATCAGGAGCAGGGCGGAACTGAGACCGCCCGCGACGAGGTATTTCACGCCGGCCTCGAGGGAGGCTTCGCTGCGGCGCAGGTAACCCACGAGCACGTAGAGGCCGACGGCGGCCGTCTCGAGCGCGAGGAAGAACGTCACGAAGTGGTTCGACTGGACGAGCAGCATGAACGCGGCGGTCACGACCAGCAGCACATGATGATAGTCGGCCACGGCGGCGTCGCGTTCGCGCAGGAAGCGTTCGGCGAGGAAGCTCGTCAGCAAGGCGGAGAGCAGGAAGACCAGGCGCACGCCGTCGGTCGGCAGGTTCTGACGGAGCAG
>CAXNHL010000067.1:0-6891 GCA_964202105.1 Opitutales bacterium
GGCGTCGGGGCACTTCTGACGCAGCTGGCCGAGGATGGCCTTGATGCCTTCAGCGGTCTGCTCGGCGGTGCACTCGTAGACGGCGCCATTGAGCTCCTTCTGCGGACGGCCCTGGTGGCCGGTGTTGTTCGTGCCGATCATCAGGACGATCGCCTTGGGCTTGAGGCCATCGAAGTTGCCGTTTTCGAGGCGCCAGAGAACGTGCTCGGTGCGGTCGCCGCCGAT
This sequence comes from Opitutales bacterium, assembly GCA_964202105.1. Lineage (GTDB taxonomy): Bacteria > Verrucomicrobiota > Verrucomicrobiia > Opitutales > UBA953 > UBA953. The sequence goes on from CAXNHL010000067.1 coordinate 226, forward strand.
GCCGAAGTTTGCGGCCTTGAGCGGAGCCCAATCCTTGGTCCAGACGGCCTTGCCCTTCCCGTCCCAACCATGGGTGATCGAGTCACCGAGGAAGACGAGCTGCGCTTCGCCCTTCTTTGAAATCTCATTGAAGGACTCGTGGCGCTTCTCGGTGCCGGGATGTAGGACCGGCTGGACGGCATAGTTGGCGCAACCAGTCAAGAGGGCGGCGGCAGCGAACAAGAGAGCGATGCGATGATTCATGGGGGTGAACTGAACCTATGCCCTCCCCTCCTCGGCTGGCAAGCCGCTCTATCCGCTTAGGCCGGCCCGGGGAACATGCCGCGGGCCAAGGCCACGAACACCCACGCCATCATCAGCACCCAGAGCCCAGAGAGAGCCCAGACCGCCCAAGCCAACCTTCGCTCCCAGACCGGGGCGCCCTCCGGAGATTGTAGCCAGAGGAAAATTCCCGACGACAGGAAGGCGATCGGGATGGCGACGAAACTCTGGAGCAGATGCGCCGGCTGCTGATTCCAGCCGTAAGCCTCGGCCGCGAGGACCCAGGGTATGCAGACCAGGACGATGACGGCGGAACCGATGAATAAAATCCGCAAGAAACGTCGAGCTGTAAAGCCGGTGAGCATGCCGAATCATCAGCCATCAAGCCCGGCTCCGCCAGCCTGATGGCTGGTGTTTCTTTTTAGCAGTTATCCTAATCTGCCAAATTATTGTCTTTTCCAAGCAACCTCGCTTTATCTCTTACCTTCTTCTGACCCACTCTCATCGTCACCTGCATGACCAAGTCGCTGAAATTCATCCTCTCCGCCCTTCTGCTCCTTTCGGCCGTACCCGCCGACGCGCAGCCCCGCCCGACGACGGCTCAGCCTGCCGCTTGGGATGGCGCTGCCCTGCTGGCGAAAGCCGACCAGTCGCTCAAAGCCCTGCCGGCCAAGGAAGCATCCGAACTCCGTGCCCTCCTCGTCTCCACCGGCGCTAGCCGCTACGACGACCGAGCAGGCGCTTGGATCAAGTCCTCAACCAAAGATGACCTGAAGCCCGTCGCGGATTACGCCTTGGCCAGCCTGCGCGCCATGGCCGAAGCCGGTGACGCCGAAGGAATGTACTTCCTGCACTACGTGCTCGTCATGCGCATCGCCACCGCCGAAGAGGGCTTCCAGTGGCTGGAAAAATCGGCCGAACGCGGCTACCCGCATGCGGTCTTCGAAGTGACGAAGAAGAAACTGCAAGGCCAGCCGGAGAAACTCCGCGCCGCGATGGAAGATTTCTCGAAGCAAACCAACACGGCCGGCCTCCAGGCGCTCTACTGGTTCGCCTATGGTTACGAGAAGGGGCAGGACGGACTCCCGAAGGACGCGGCCAAGGCCGCCGACTACCAGAACCGCGCCAAGGCCTTGGGCGACAAACTGCGGGCGGCCGATAAGGCGAAGTGATGTTTCACTTCGCCTCAGGTAAGGCGTAGCAGGAGACTTCGGCGAAAAAGAACCCCGCCAGCTTAGGATGAGGTGATCGGCGGGATGGAATGCCGAGAGCACGAATGAGAGTCCGTGACGACGGGTCATGCTCCAACCCAGGCGGCTCCGCTGCTCGCCGCAACCGGATTTCCCCAGCTTCAGGAAACCAGACCGACGATTTCCTTGGAGCCGACGATTTCCTTGGCGGCGGAGATCAGGTGGGCCTTGAAAGCCGCGGCCAACGGAGACAAGCGACGTCCGGAGGGATGGACGATCTGCCAGCTGGACTGCAGCGGGAAGCCTTCGAGCGGCAGCGTGACCAGGCCCGGATGCGCGCCTTTGCGCATGGCGTGCGCGGAGACGATCGCGATACCCATCCCGCCGGCGACGGCTTCGAGGATCGCCTCGTTGCTGCCGAGCTCGAAACGGACGGAGGGATCGAAACCGCGCTGACGGAAATAATCGTCGGCGGCGAGGCGCGTGCCCGAACCGCGCTCACGCGTGATGAAACGGACGTCGCCGAGCTCATTGAGCAATACGGCCGGCTGCTTCGCCAGGCGATGATTAGCCGGCGCCACCACGACGAGCGGGTTGGGCATGAAGGCCGTGGCGCTGAGCGCAAGGTCGGCCGGCGGACGGGACATGATGTAGAGATCGTCGTTGTTCTGACGCAGACGCTCGATGACGCCGTCGCGGTTGAGCAGCACCATCGAGACGTCCACGCCAGGACGGGACGCGCAGAAGGAGCCGAGCAAACGAGGAGCGAAGTATTGGGCGGTGTTGACCATCGAGACCTTGAGCAGACCGCTCTCACCGCCGCGGAGCGCCTGGATGTTCTGCTCGAAGTTGTCCCACTCGACCTGCACGCCGCGCGCCGCCTTAGCGAGTTCGCGACCGGCTTCGGTCAGGAAGACCTTGCGACCGATTACTTCATAGAGCGGGAGCCCGACGGCTTCCGAGAGATCACGCAGATGCACCGAAGCGGTCGGCTGGGTCACGTTGGCTTCCTTGGCTGCGCCACTGATGCTGCCGGTGGAGACCAGGGCCCGGAAAAGTTGGAGTTGGCGGAAGGTGACGTTCATAGTTAAAATACTATATTATCTATTTTTAGAATAGTGTTTAACCTATTTAGTGTCACCCCAATCCCATTGGCGATGCAAAAATTACTCGACCCAACCCTGCTCTTTTTCGGGTTCGGTATGTTCGCCGGCTTGGTTCGCTCAAATCTGGAAATTCCCGCCCAGGCGTCCCGGATGCTGTGCCAGATGCTCCTGATTTCGCTGGGTCTGAAGGGGGGCTTCGCCTTGGCCAAGTCCGGCTTCGACCAAAGCGTCCTCACCGATCTGGGCTGCGCCATCCTCCTGGCGACGCTCATCCCCCTCCTCGGCTACTTCCTCCTCCGCAAGTTCCTGCCCCCGTTCGATGCGGTGGGCGTCGCGGCCAGCTTTGGCTCGGTCAGCGCCGTGGCCTTCATCGCCGCGACGCAGCGCATGGAGGACGCCGGACTCGCCTTCGGCGGCCACATGTCCGCCGCGATGGCGATCATGGAATCCCCCGCCATCATCCTGGCGGTGATCGCCGCCGGTTTCCTGCGTAATCAATCCGGCGACGCGGCGGCCAGCGGCATCAAGCCCGGCAAGATCCTGCACGAGTCGCTCACCGACGGCACCCAGATCCTGCTGCTGGGTTCGATGGTCATCGGTTACGTCTCCGCCGAGCCCGGCAAGGCCGTGTTGCAGCCGGTCTTCCTCGACCTGTTCAAGTGTATCCTAGCGTTGTTCCTCTTGGACATGGGCCTGATGGTCGCCCGCAACCTCAGCAAGGTTTCCTGGGGACAAGCCCCGGTGCTCGCTTACGCGGCGATCGCCCCGTTCGCGCACGCCGCGATCGCCCTGCTCTTCTGCCGCTGGTTCTCCATCACCGCCGGCGACGGCGCCTTGCTGATGACGCTCGCCGCTAGCTCGTCCTTCATCGCGGTGCCGGCCGTGCTCCGGCTGACGGTGCCGGAAGCCAACCCGTCCTTATATTTCGGCCTCTCGCTCACGATCAACTTCCCGCTGAACCTACTGGTGGGCATCCCGCTCTGGATCGAGCTGGCCCAGCGCTTCCTGCAGCCCTGAACGATGCCTCGGTGCGCCTTCAGCTCAACGCCGCAGCCACCGGGCGACGAATAGCACCAGACCGAGCGCCGCTAGCTGCGCCAGCAGGAAGGGGCCGACATCGGCGGGACGAATCCCGACGAACGTATCGGTGAGCCCGCGGGCGAGCGTGGCCGCAGGATTCGCGAAGAAGGTCGAGGACGTCGCCCAATAACCCGCGGTCACGGTAAGAGCGACATACGCCGGCAGCTTGGGATCCTTTCGGGAAGAGGCCGTGCGGATGAGGATCAGGAGCAGGAACGTGGCGAGGAGTTCGCTGAACCAGAGACCGGCCGAAGACCTTGGCTTCGTCGACACCTGCAAGATCGGCAGATCGAACATGGCATGCACGGCCCAGACGCCGGCGATGGCACCGGCAAACTGCGCCGCGAGATAACCGAAGACCTGACGGGCCTCAACGGCACGATCAGCCCAAGCCATCAGCGTGACCACCGGGTTGAGATGCGCGCCGGACATCGGGCCGAAAAGGCTGATGATGACGTAGAGCGCAGCGCCCGTGGCGAGGCTGTTGGCGAGCAAGGCGACGGCACCGTTACCTCCGGCCAACGACTCCCCCATGACGCCGGAGCCGGCGACGGCGAGGAGCAGCAAGGCCGTGCCGAAGAACTCCGCTGCGAGCTGGCGCTTCATGGTCACTTGGCCTGGGCGGCGGCTTCCTTGAGACCCGCGGCGTAAGCTTCGAAGACGAGTCTGATCTCATCGCGGACCCGGCGGAATTCGTCGCGGATCTCCTCCGGCGTACCGGTGGCATGCGCGGGATCCTTGAAGCCCCAGTGATAGCGGTTCAGCTGACCGGGGAAGATCGGGCACACCTGATCGGCGTTGCCGCAGACGGTCACGACGGTCGAGACGGGGACGTTGAGGAACTCCGAGAGGTGCTTGGAGCGATGCGCCGAGGCGTCGAGGCCGATCTCCTTGAGGACCTCGAGGGCCATCGGATGGACGTAACCGGCCGGCTTCGAACCGGCGCTGGCGACGTCAGCCAGGCTGCCGACGGCGCGACGGAGGATGGCCTCCGCGAGATGGCTCCGGCAGGAGTTGCCGGTGCAGAGGACGAGGATGAGGGGCTTGCTCATGGGTAGTGGGAAAATCAGCAGCAACCAGAACCGGGCTTACAGGCGTTCGGGATGCAGACATCCGGGGCCAGGCAATCGGCCTGCTTGGCCGCGAGGAGGAAGATGCGTTCGCCGCCTTCGACGACGGAGCCGACCACCGGGAAGACGGTCAGGAAGGGGAAGTCGTGTTCGACCTCGAGCGGCACGTCGGTCACGCCGACGAGTCCGGCGCCCCGGTCGAGCACTTGTAAGGCCTTGGCGCAGCCGACGCGGTGGTCGGTGTCATCGGCCGCCCAGAGCTGCAGGCGCGCCGAGACGTCCGTCCGGATGGTCCCGCCACAGTCGATATAACGCTTCTCGACGCGGGCGACTTCGGTCAGGTGCAGATGGATCGGCGTCAGTCCACCCGTCGGCAGGCGGAAACGCAGGCCGAGCTGGGGGCTCGCGGCCAACGCCTGTCGAAAATCTCCGAGGGACATCGGAGCGGGTTTTAGGAATTGCATACGCTTGGACATATATATTGGTTACCGCATGCCCGGAGTCAAGCAGGCAACCTCCTCCCCCGCCGTCGAAACCGTGTGTCTCGGCCTCTCCGATCCGACGCGTCTTAAACTCCTCGCCCGGATCGGCCGCGAGGAAGTCTGCGTCTGTGACCTGCAGGCTTATGTGGAGCGCGATCAGCCGACCGTCTCGCGTCATCTGGCGATGCTCCGTAAATGCGGCCTGGTCGAACGTCGCAAGGAAGGCCGTTGGTGCCATTACCGCCGCGCGGCCCTGCCCCCTGCTCTCACCCGCCTCGTCGACCTCGCGGCGCCGAGCCCGCGCGGCAAATCCCGCTCCTGTTGCTGATCCGCTCAGCGGACTGCCATGCCGCCCAAATTACGCTGGATGAGCGGAGGCCATCGGCGTTTCATCCGAGGTGCCCCGGCCACCATGCTCCGACTCATCCTCACGTCCGTCTTCCTGCTGAGCGGAGCCCTGCCCGCCTTCTCCGCGGAGAGAGCCCTCCCTGAACCGAAGGGACCCGGGATCGTCGTGCCGCTCTGGCCGAAAGGCGCCATGCCCGGCCAAGCCATCAAAGGTACGGAGCGCTCGCTGCCTGCTCGCGGCGACGAAGTCGTGCGCCTCACCGACATCAGCGAACCTTCCTTCACGGTCTATGCCGTCGGATCGCCCAAGCCGACGCCCGCCGTGATCATCAGCCCAGGCGGCGGCTACGGAGGCCTCGCCTATAACAAGGAAGGCACCGAGGTGGCGGCCTGGCTCAATAGCCTCGGTATCACGGGCGTCGTGCTCAAGTATCGGGTGCCGAACAACCGCGACGGAGCTTTCCAAGACATCCAACGGGCGATGCGTATCGTCCGTCACCGGGCGACCGAATGGAACATCGACCGGGAGCGCGTCGGCGTAATGGGCTTCTCCGCTGGCGGCCACCTCTCCGCCCGCCTGAGCATGTTCGCAGGTCCTGCCACCTATGCACGCCTCGACGCCGCCGACGACCAGCCCCTGCGTCCGGATTTCGCCGTCCTCGGTTACCCGGCTTACCTCGACGAGGGCCTGATCCCGCTCGTGGACGCCCGGACTTCCCCGACCTTCATCGCGCATGCCGAGGACGACAAACGTTTCATCCAAAGCAGCGACGCCTACTTCACCGCGCTCAAGGCGACCAAGACCGCGCACGCCTTCTTCCGCTGCGCCACCGGCGGCCACGGGCATGGCCTCCGATCAGAGAAGGACGTCAAAGCCTGGCCCGAGAAGTGCCAGACCTGGCTGCTCCAGATCGGCGTATTGCCTGCCGTCCGGTGACCCGACCTGAAGGCCGGACGGGGATAAGGATTTAACGCCTTTTTCACCCAACCAAGGCTAGATATCTTCCGGCGGACGGTACAATCGATGCCTGGATGTCCAGCGTCACGTTCCATCATCGAATTCTACGAAGCTTTTTCGGGCGCTTCATGGTCATCGCTTGTTTGGCGCTTCTCCCCTACTCCTGGGCCG
>CAXNHL010000068.1:0-6826 GCA_964202105.1 Opitutales bacterium
AGCGTCAAAGTCACGCGTCGCAGATCCATCACGCTCTTGCCGCGGACTTCCGGGGCGCGGAGCTTGAGCTCGCCTTTGCCAGGTTCGAGTCGGACTTCGCCGAGGGTCATGGTCCGGAAGTCGCGCATGGTGGACTCGCCGTGCGGACGGGGCAGGGTGTCCTGCTCAGGCTTCAGGGGGCTGTCGAAGGCTTCGGTGATCTTGCCTTTGAGCAGGGTGCCCTCGAAGGAGAATTCCAAGGGGGTGCCGATGGCATCGGCCGGGCAGGCGTAATCCAGCGTGACGATGTAAGTGCCGGCGGTGACGACCTCGACGTTCCAGACGGCGGCGTCCTCGGGCTTGGTCCAGTTCACGAAATAGGAAGAGTTCGGAGCCGCGGCGCTGCGTCGCATCTGGCCGCGCGGTTCACCATCGCGCGCCGGCAGCATGGTCGTCGGGAACTCGCGGTAGCCGACGTGGATCGGACGCGGATCAACGGCGTTGCCAGGTCCGTTGGCACCCTTGCCCTTGCCTTTGCCGCCCACGGGTGCGGCGATGCCCATTTCCTTGCGCCACGCAGCGACCGCGGCGATGAGCTCTTGGGCGAGCTCAGGCTGCTTGGCCTGGATCGGCGTGGTCTGGCCGGGGTCGGCGACCATGTCGAAGAGATTGCCGGCGCCGTCGAGACGATGGGTCTGCGTGCGTACGCTGACGTAATTACCCCAGGTGTTGAAGATCTGCCGCGGAGCCCAGTCGGCGTCCAGGCCGGTCTTGAGTAACGGCGAGAGGTCGCGGCCGTCGCGCGGGCGGTCGCCGACGCGCTTCACGCCAGCCAAAGCTTCGAGCGTTGACGCGAGATCGATGGCGCCGGCGATAGGCTTCACCTGCGTGCCGGCGGCGATCTTGCCGGGCCAACGGATGAAAAGCGGAGAGCGGACGCCGCCTTCGTCGGTGGTCGCCTTGGTGCCTTTCATTCCCCCGGTCCAGCGATGGCCATTCGGGCCGTTGTCCGAGAAGTAGACGACGATGGTATCTTCCTCGAGGTTGAGTTCCTTGAGCTTGGCGAGGATGCGTCCGACGTTGCGGTCCTGGTTCTCGACCATGGCCAAGGCGCAGCGGGTCTCATCAGGCTTCTCGGCTTGGGCGTTCGTCGCGGTCTGGTTGAGGGGCTTGTCCTTGAAGCGCGCCCAGTCCGAGGCAGGCGCCGACCACGGCGAGTGCGGCGTGGTGAACGGCACGAAGCAAAGGAAGGGCTTGGACTGATTGCGCTCGATGAACTGCAGGGCTTTGTCGGTGAGGACGTCCACGATGTAGCCCTTCGACGTCTTCATGACGCCGTTGTGCTCGAGCGGCGCGTCGAAGTATTCGCCCCAATGCCCAGAGGTGTAGCCCCAGAAGGTATCGAAGCCGCGGGCGAGCGGGTGATACGGCCATTGGCTGCCGTTATGCCATTTGCCGAAGAGTCCGGTGACATACCCGGCGCGCTTGAAGGAGTCCGCCACGGTCTTTTCGTCGGGATTCATGCGCTCCTGTCCGGTGGAGACGCCATAGACGCCGAGTCGACGATGGTAACGTCCGGTCAGGAACTCCGAGCGGGTCGGGGCGCAGACGGGCTGGACGAAGAAGCGATCGAAGTGCGCGCCGGCCTTGGCGATGCCGTCGATGTGCGGCGTGGCGACCTGGCGGTTACCGTTGAAGGAATAGTCGCCCCAGCCGGCATCGTCGGCGAGGAGGACGACCACGTTCGGCGCCTTGGCCGACGCGAGGGCGGCCGTCAGGAGCAGTCCGCCGAGGAGAGCGAGGTGGCGCATGGCTTACTTCTTGGCAGAGAGGTAGCCCAGCGAGACGAGGAAGGCGTCGGCGGCCGCCAAGGTCTCGGCATATTTCGACTTATTGAAGAAGCTGTGCTTCTCGCCCGCGTAGCCGACGAGTTCGCAGCGGTTGCCGGCGGCCTTCATGACTTCGGTGAACTTCTCGACGGTCGCATAAGGTACGGTGGTGTCCGCCGTGCCATGGAAGATGATCGTGGGCGGCGTGCCTTTCTTCACATGGTGGATCGGCGAGATCTCCGTCGGCTCGCAGCCGAACCGGGCCTTGTCGAGGCCGGCGCCGAAGCCCTTGAGGTCAAGGCCGGGGAAGGGCGCCATCACGGTGCCGGGGTTGAAGAGCACGAGGGCGTTGGGCAGGCAGCTGACCGACTTGTCATCCTTGGCGTCGTCGAGGCCGGGCAACGTCGCGACCGAGGCGGCGAGGTGGCCGCCGGCCGAACCGCCGCCGACGGCGATACGGTCAGGGTCGATGCCCAGGCGCGCGGCATTCGCGCGCACCCAGCGGACGCAGGCCTTGGCGTCGGAGACGCAGTCGGCCGGCTTGGCGTCCTGCCGGGTTTTCACCCGATAATCCGCGACGATCGCGACCATCCCGCGCGCGGCGAGGTGGCGGCTCTGGGGTTCGAACTGGGTGGGCGAGCCGCCCGTCCAGCCGCCGCCGAAGAAGAACACGATCGCGGGCAGAGGGCGCTCCGTCATCTTCTGGCGGGAATCGAAGATCCAGACCTTGAGCTCGGTGTCGCCGACCTTGCGGTAGGTCTCGGACTTCGTGCCCTCGATGGCCGGCGGATAACCCCCAGCTTTCTTCTTGGCGATTTTCTCCTGGGCGCCCGCGGTCAGCGCGACGAACAGGGAGAGGAAGGCGAGGGCGAGGCGCATGGGGGTGCACTTAAGATGGATGATGGAAGATGGGGGATAAAGGATGAAAGGTTGAGACGATGGCTGCATCGATGACAGAGGGCTGAATCGAGGGCTGAATGGATTTAGCCCGTCACCCGCCACCCGGGGCCGCCACCCGCCACCTGGAAATGTATTCCCCAGCCAATCATCCGGTTTCCCTATGGTGCCCCCTTTGAGCGCTGATCTCCGTGTCCAAGTGTCACCGTGCCCACGTGCCCCCTCTGCCACGGTGCCCTTGCTTCGCAGCCGTTCACCATGCCAGCAGTTCCCCCAGCTAGGCAAAGGACTAGCTCAGGATCTCCTTGATCACCTTGCTGGGTTCGACCCCGGTGAGCTTGGCGTCGAGTCCCTGGAACTTGAACGTGAAGGCCTCGGGCTGGACGCCGAGCTGGTGCAACATGGTGGCATGCAGGTCGTGGACGGTGCAGACCTTGTCGACGGCGGCGTAACCGAGCTCGTCCGTCGCGCCATGGGTCAGGCCGCCCTGCACGCCGGCGCCGGCGAGCCACATGGACATGGCCTTGTTGTGGTGGTCGCGCCCGACCGGTCCCTTGTCGCCCTGCTTCATCGGCGTACGCCCGAATTCGCCGCTCCAGACGATCAGGGTGTCCTCGAACATCCCGCGCCGCTTGAGGTCAGTGATGAGGGCCATGCAGGCCCGGTCCACTTCCTTGGCGCGAAGAGGGAGTTCCTCCCTCAGGAGGCTGTGGTGATCCCAGTCCCGGTGGTAGAGCTGGATGAAGCGGCTGCCGCGTTCGGCGAGCCGGCGCGCGAGCAGGCAGTTGGCGGCGAACGAACCGTCGCCAGGTTCGCAGCCATACAGCGCGAGGGTCTGTGCCGACTCGCCCGAGACGTCCATGAGGCCGGGCACGCTGGCCTGCATCTTGAACGCCATCTCATATTGGGCGATGCGCGTCCCCACTTCGGCGTCGTTCACCGCGCCGCCGCGGAGTTGGTTCAGCGCATTGATCGCCGCGACGTCGCTGCCTTGGGCCTCGCGCGAGACGCCGGGCGGGTTGTTGAGGTAGAGGACGGGGTCTCCTTTGGAACGGAGCTGCACGCCCTGGTGCTTGGAGGGGAGGAAGCCGCTGCTCCATTGGCGCGCGGCGATGGGCTGCGGCGAGCGTCCCTTGCCGGTGGAGACGAGGACGACGAAGCCGGGGAGGTCTTCGGCTTCGGAGCCGAGTCCATAGGTGACCCAGGAGCCCATGCTCGGCCGCCCCGCGATCTGCGAGCCGGTGTTCATGAACATGTGCGCGGGGTCGTGGTTGATGGCATCCGTCGTCATCGAGCGGATGACGCAGATGTCGTCGGCCACGGAACCGATGTGCGGCAGAAGTTCGGAGAGCTCGGTGCCGTTCTTGCCGTGCCGGGCGAACTTGAACTGCGGTCCCTGGCAGATGAGTTTCTGGCCTTGGAGCTGGGCGAGCTGCTGGCCCTTGGTGAAGCTCTCCGGCATGCCCTTGCCGTCCATCTCGGCGAGTCTGGGCTTATGGTCGAAGAGCTCGAGCTGCGAGGGGCCTCCGGCCATGGTCAGCCAGATGACGCGCTTGGCCTTCTGGGGCAGGGGGAGTTTCGAGAGTACGCCCGGCGCAGCGGCGACTCCGGTGCGGCCGAGGAGCGACGCCAGCGCGACGGCGCCGAGGCCACGCCCGGTGTTGCCGATGAAGGCTCGGCGGTGGAGCTGGCTCAGGCCGGGGAACATCAGGCGACGATCTCTTTGATGACTTTGCTGGGTTCGACGCCGGTGAGCTTGGCGTCGAGGCCCTGGAACTTGATGGTGAAGGCTTCGTGGTTGATGCCGAGCTGGTGCAGCATGGTCGCGTGCAGGTCGTGCACGGTGGTGACCTTGTCGACGGCCGCGTAGCCGAGCTCGTCGGTCTGGCCGTGGACGATCCCGCCCTTGATGCCGCCGCCGGCCATCCAGACGGTCATAGCCTTATTGTGGTGGTCGCGGCCGCTGCCGCCCTGCGACATCGGGGTGCGCCCGAATTCGCCGGCCCAGACGATCAGGGTGTCCTCCAGCATCCCGCGCTGTTTGAGGTCGGTGATGAGCGCCATGCAGGCGCGGTCGATCTCGGCGGCCTTAAGCGCGACGCCGTCCTTGACGCCGCCATGGTGGTCCCAGTCCTTATGGTAGAGCTGGATGAAACGCACGCCGCGTTCGGCGAGCCGGCGCGCGAGCAGGCAATTGGCGGCGAAGGAGCCGTCCCCCGGCACGCAGCCGTAAAGGGCCAGGGTCTTGGGGTCTTCCGCGGAGACGTCCATGAGCTTGGGCACGCTGGCCTGCATCTTGAACGCCATCTCATACTGGGCGACGCGCGTGGCGACCTCGGGGTCGGCCACGACCTGGTCGCGCCGAAGGTTCAGCGCGGCGATGGCGTCGATGTCGCCGCCCTGGGACTCGCGCGAGACGCCAGGCGGGTTGGTGAGATAGAGCACGGGGTCTCCTTTGGAGCGGAGCTGGACGCCTTGGTGCTTGGACGGCAGGAAGCCGCTGCTCCACTGGCGCGCGGCGATGGGCTGGTTCTGGCCGCCTTTGCCCAAGGAGGTCAGGACGACGAAGCCGGGCAGCTCTTCGGATTCGACGCCGAGCCCGTAGGTGACCCAGGAACCCATGCTCGGCCGGCCCGCGATCTGCGAGCCGGTGTTCATGAACATGTGCGCGGGGTCATGGTTGATGGCGTCCGTCGTCATCGAGCGAATCAGGCAGATGTCGTCGATGACGGAGCCGATCTGGGGGAAGAGCTCGCAGATCTCGGTCTGGTTACGTCCGAACTTGGCGAACTTATGCTGCGGCCCGAAGCACGTGAGCTTCTGGCCCTGGAGCTGCGCCAGCTGCTGTCCTTTGGTGAAGCTTTCCGGCATGGGCTGGCCATGCATCTCGGCGAGCTTGGGCTTGGGGTCGAAGGTCTCGAGGTGGGAGGGGCCGCCGGCCATGCTGAGCCAGATGACCCGTTTGGCCTTCTGGGGCAGGGGAAGTTTCGTGAGCACGCCCGGCGCGGCGACCAGGCCGGGGGCGAGCAGCGAGCTGAGCGCGAGGCCGCCCACGCCTTGAGCGGTCCGGCCGAGGAAGGCCCGGCGGGTGAGCGCGGCTTGGAATTCGGAAGGGGACATCAGTCGCGGGTCAGGGTTTCGTGGAGGTTGAGGATCACGCGGGTGACGTGCGTCCAGGCGGCGAGCTCGGCGGGGTCGGCCTGCGCCGGTGGCGGCGTGAGACCGACCTTCAGGAGTTCCTTGGCGGCGGCGGGATCCGCGCGGTAGGCGGCGCGGCGCTCGGTGAGCACCTTGCGCAACGTGCCGAGTTCCTGGGCGTCCGGCCGGCGTTGGAGGGCGCGGCGCCAAGCCCAGGTCAGGCGAGCCTCGTCGTCGCCGTTCTCGGCGAGCACGCGGGCGGCGAAGGCGCGCGAGGCTTCGACGTAGGTCGGGTCGTTGAGCATCACGAGGGCCTGCTGCGGGATGTTGGAGCGCGTGCGGTCGGTGCAGGATTCCTCACGGCTGGGAGCATCGAACGCCAGCATGCTCGGATGAAGGAAGCTCCGTTGCCACCAGACGTAGAGTCCGCGGCGATATTGCGACTCGTCCTTGTCGGCCGCATAGTCACGCACGGGGAAGTTGAGGTTCTCCCAGTAGCGGTCGGGCTGATAGGGCTTCACGCTCGGTCCGCCGATCTTCGGCACGAGCAATCCGGCGATGGCGAGGGCGTTGTCGCGCACGAGCTCGGCGTCGAGGCGATAAGGGCTCTGGCGGGCGAGTTCGCGGTTATAAGGATCGGCGGCGACCTGCGCCGGCGTGGCCACGGAGCTGCGTTTGTAAGCGTCGCTCGTCACGATGAGGCGGACCATGTGCTTCAGGTCCCACTTCGAATCCATGAATTCGACCGCGAGCCAGTCGAGGAGCGCCTGATTGGGCGGGAGTTCTCCCTGCGCGCCGAGGTCGCCCGGGTTCTTGCTCAGGGCGGTGCCGAAGAACTGCATCCAGAGGCGGTTCATCACCACGCGGGCGGTCAGCGGATTCTCGCGGGAGACGAGCCACTTGGCGAGGTCGAGGCGATCGGGGGTCCGGCCTTCGTATTTAGGCTGAGGCAGGTAGTGGGGCAGGGCGGCCTTCACGATCTC
>CAXNHL010000069.1:0-6818 GCA_964202105.1 Opitutales bacterium
CTTTCGGCAACCTATTGATGCTTAAATTTAGGCAAACCCGCCCTGACAGACCCCTTGCTAACGAAAAAATGGGCGTAATTGTCGATTTCATGTGTCGTTGGCTCAAACGCGGGGTGTGGGCGGTTTTCGGCCCCTTGGCGTTATTCTTCCTCGGTGCCAACGCCTGGATCTGGTCCGCCGGCTGGGGACGGCTCGCCGCGACGGCGGACGAGATTCCCTCCGGTGCGGTCATGGTCCTCCTCGGGACGGATGAGTTCGTGCAGGGAACGCTGGAGCATTCCGGTACCTTCCAGCCCCGTATCGCCGCCGCGACGGAACTCGCCCGTTCGGGTCGGGTGAAGCTCGTCGTGACTTCCGGCACGGCCGTCCATGCGCGCGTGATGGCCGAGCGCCTGCGCGCGGCGGGCGTGACCTGTCCGATCGTCGAAGACCCTTACGGTTGGCGCACCTTGGATTCCGTGCAGCGCGCGAAGGCCTATTATCCCGGCGACCAGATCGTGTTCGTGTCGCAAGGCTGGCATTGCGTCCGCGCGCTCTGGCAGGCCGACCAGGCCGGCCTCCGTTCCACGGCTTATCCGGCCGCGTTCGGCGAAGGCTGGCGTCCGGTCATGGGCTGCCTGCGCGATTGCCTCGCCAAGCCGAAGGCGGTGCTCGATCTCTGCCTGGGCAATCCGCTCACCGCGCCGGTGCCGGCGGACCAAGGCAACGTGCCGCACCGCTGAGTCAGGCGCGTTCGTGCCGACCGTCGGGGCGGCGCGTCAGCACGCCGCGGATCTCCATCAGCGTCAGGCTGACCGCCGCCTCGGCGATGGCGCAGTCCGCGAGCGCGGCGAGGCTCTCGGCGTCCTGCGCGGCGCCGCCGGCGAAGTGCGGTAGCCAGCGGGCGAACTCCGGTGGGTCGTTCACCAACGCCAAGGCCGGCTGATCGCGGCTTTCGCCCAGCTCGGTCAGGATGTCGTCCACGGATGACACGAGCGTCGCGCCGTCGCGGATGAGCGCATGGCAGCCGCGGCTCGCGGGACTATCCGCGCGGCCAGGCACGGCGCAGAGCGTCCGTCCGAGGTCACCCGCGAAGCGTGCGGTGATCATGCTGCCGCCGTCGACGTCGGTCTCGACCACGACCATCACGCGGACGAGGCCCGCGACGATGCGGTTACGTTGCGGGAAGGTCTGTCGGTCCGCCGGCCGGCCGAGCGGGAACTCCGAGAGCACGCAGCCGTCGGCCTTCATCCGCGCGCGTAGGCGGATCGCTTCCGGCGGGAAGGTGAGGTCGAGTCCGTGGCCGACGACTGCCGCGGTACGGCCCGCCGCATCGAGTGCGCCTTCATGCGCCGCGGTATCGATACCTCGGGCCAGGCCGCTGACGACCCACCAGCCCTGTTTTGCGAGGTCACGCGCGAAGCTGCGCGCCAGCGAGGCCCCGTAGGTCGTGCAATGGCGCGAGCCGATGATGCCGACCGCGCGCTCTGTCGGGAAGTTCTGTCCTTCCGCATAGAGCACGAGCGGCGGATCCCAGAGCCGCGCCAGCGGTACCGGCCAGACGTCGTCGGTTTCGCTGAGCAGCCTGAAACCGAGGTCGCGGACTCGTCCCATCTCCGCGGCCCAATCGAACGCGCGCGCGGCGATGGCGGCCGCCACGGGACGGCTGATGCCCTCGACCTTGGCGAGTTGCTCGGCCGGAGCGCCCAGCGCGACGGAGAGTTCGCCACCGAAGGCCTCGCGCAGACGCCGGACCGTGACCGGACCGACGCCCTTGAGGCCGTTGAGCAGGACGCGTTGCGCGAGCGGGTCGGTCGGGATCGGCTGCATCCCGCCAGCCAGCCAGTCCGGTTCAGCCGCGCAAGACCGGGGAAAGCCCAGCGAGGAGCTCGGTGGTTCTCACCGCTTCCTCCCCCTGGTTATCCCTCAGCCAGTCGGCGGCCCGCGCATGCCAGGTCGCTGCGAGCACCACCGCATCGAAGGCCGACAGGCCGAGTTCTGCGCGCCGTGCCAGTACCGACGTGACGATGCCGGCGAGCAAGTCGCCGGAGCCGCCCCGGGCGAGCACGGGGCCGCCGAAGGGAATGTGGAGCACACGCAGTCCGTCGGTGACGCACGTCAGCGGGCCTTTGAGCACGACGATGGTCTTCGTCCGACGCGCGTAAGCGCGGGCCGCGTCCACGGACGCGACGCGACCGCTGAGACGCGTGAATTCGCCGGCGTGCGGGAGGAGCACGCGGACTTCCGCGCTTCGCGCGGCCTTGATGACCGCCGGACGGAGCGCGTCGGCGTCGAGGACCAAGGCCGACTTGGTCGCGGCGGCGAGCGCTGTGATGAGCTTCACCGCTTTCTCGCCCATGCCTGAGCCAATGAGGAGCACGTCTTTATCGACAAGGAGCGGACGTAGTTCCTTAAGGTTCGTCGGAGCGAGCGAGCCGTCCTTTCCGGTGCGCAGGCCACGCCACATCGCTTCGGGATAGGCGACCGCGGCTTTGGCCCGCACGGATTCCGGCAGGCAGGTCGTGACGAGGGCCGCACCGGAACGCAGGGCCGCGGCGGTGTTCATGATGACCGCGCCGGGCATGCGCTCGGAACCGCCGACGATGAGCAGGCGACCTTGGTGACGTTTGTCGCTGCGGGCGCGACGCGGACGCGTGAGCGGCGCGAGGGCGGCGGAAGTCACGCAGGCTTCTTCGGTCTCGCCGAGGGGCAGGCCGATATCGAGGACGCGGAGGCGGCCGACGAAGCGAGCGGCCGGCGGCGAGAGCAGCGGACGCTTCAGGCAACCGATCGAGACGGTGAGGTCAGCGCGGAAGGCCGGGCCGGACGCGTCGTCGCCGAACCCGCTTGGCAGGTCGACCGCGATACGTAGCCCCTGGAGCTTATCCGTGTCGCGGAGGAACCGACGCAACTCGGCGGACAGCGGAGTCCGGAAACCTTGGCCGAGGATACCGTCGAAGATCAGGCAGAACTCGTGAGCGGCGAGTTGGCGCAGGTTGGCCGCGGCGACGATGCCGATACGTACGCCTTGCTTACGGACGGCCCATGCGCGCTGCGCTTGGGCGCGGGCCGGACCGCCTTCGGCGAAGACCGCGACGATCTCCGTCCCGGCGCGGGCGCAGTGCAGCGCGGCGAGGAAGGCGTCCGCGCCGTTGTTGCCTTTGCCCGCCAGCACCAGGATGCGATCCGGCTTACGGCCGAGGAGCGAGAGCGCCTCCTCGCCGATGCCGCGGGCGGCGACGTTCATCAGCTGCCAGGAAAGTTTCGCATCGCCCGCGAGGAACGCCGCTTCGGCGGCCGCGGCTTCCGCGCAGGAGAGGACCGGCAGGCGAGTGGCGGTGGTCATACGTCAGCGAACCAACACCGCGAAGGCCTGCGCGAGCGTGTCGGTATGCGTGAGCGAGATCAGCAGCCGAGACGCTCCGCGGGCGGCGAGGAGGGCGCGGGCCTTGTCGTCGAGTTCGATGACCGGTTCGCCTTCCGGTCCGTTGAGGACACCGATGCTCGTCAGGGAGAGTTCCGCGCCGATGCCCGTGCCGAAGGCCTTGCTGGCGGCTTCCTTGGCGGCGAAGCGGGCGGCCAGCGAAGGATACGGGTCCGCTTTCGCGAGGCAGAGCTTCTGCTCCGCGGGCGTGAAGACCTTGTCGAGGAAGGTGGTGCCATGCTTCAGGTGCGCCGAACGGATGCGATCGACCTCCGTGAGGTCCACGCCGACGCCGAGCACGTTGCCGCCTTCGAGATTCATGCCTGCTTGGCCAGGTGGGCTTTCATCTCCGCGACCGCGCCGCGGATGCCCGTGAAGAGCGCGCGCGCGACGATCGAGTGACCGATGTTCAGCTCGTGCAAGTGCGGCAGCGTGAGGATCGCGCGGATGTTGTCGTAATTGATGCCGTGGCCGGCGTTCACGATCAGCCCGTGGCGATGGGCGAGCTCGCAGCCGGCGCGGAGGCGTTCAAGTTCGGCCGCGGCGGCCGGAGATTTCCACGCGTTGGCGAAAGCGCCCGTGTGGAGTTCGATGACCGGGGCGCCGACGGCGACGGCGGCTTCGATCTGGGGAGCATCCGGTCCGATGAACAGCGAGACCTCGATGCCGGCGGCCTTCAGGGCGTGGGTCGTCTCGCGGACGCGGGCGAGCTGCCCGGCGACGTCGAGGCCGCCCTCGGTCGTGACCTCTTCGCGGGATTCCGGGACGAGGCAGACCGCCGCCGGCTTCAGCTGCAGGGCGAAGGCGGTCATCGCGGGCGTGCAGGCCATCTCGAGGTTGAGGCGGACGCCGGGGATGGCGGCGATCGCGTGGACGTCGGCGTCCTGGATGTGGCGGCGATCCTCGCGCAGGTGGAGGGTGATGCCGTCGGCGCCGCCCGCGAGGGCTTCGCGCGTGAAGGCTACGACGTCGGGCTCCGCGTGCGGCGACAAATGGGCCCCGCGGTAACGCGCCTGACGGAGCGTCGCGGCGTGGTCGATGTTGACGCCAAGGAGGAGGGAGCGGGAGGTGGTCATTTCTTCATCTTGTCGAGGGCCTTCTGGATCTTCTCGGATTCGAGCCTCAGCCGGCGGGCCCGTTCGACGTCATCGCATTTTTCGAAGTACCCTTGGATAAGGTCAAGCAGTCCTGCGAGGGCCTTCAGCCGGAAGACGTCCGCGCCGGCGGTACCGCCGAGCTTGCGCCGATAGACGCGCTCCATCTCGGAGAGGAAGGCGGCTTCCATCCGGCTGTCGCCTTTCACGGCCTGATAATAACCTTCGAGCAGGGCGCGGAACGTCGGCAGATGGTCGGCGTTGTCCTCCAGGGCGCGCCGATGCATGTTCGCGAGCTTCTCCGCGTTCTTGGCCCGGTCGGCCATGAGGACGGATGATTCCCGTTCGACGGCCTTCTGGATGAGGTCGTAGCGCGTCCGGTCGTAATCGCCGCGCCGCTTCTTCTCGGAGATCAGCCGGTCGTAGGCCCGCTTGCAGCTCAGGAAGATCTCATCCTGGGTCATCGTCGGGAAGAGGTGCTTGGCTTCCATGTCGTCGGCGAGTTCGCGCATGTCGGGCCATTCGTCGAACGCGCGGCGCATCTCCAGGACGAAGAGCTTCCACTCGTCGGTCTTCACCTTCGGGCCGAGCGCCTCCAGGCAGGCGGCGTAGGCGCGCCAGGCCTCGAGGCAGCGGTTGGCCGCCAGGACGGCGAGCCGCAGGCACTCGTGCTGGGCTTCGAGGTCGCCGCCGTCGCCGAAGATCTGGGCCGCGAGCTGCAAGCGCTGGGATTTCACGAAACGTTCGGCGCGGCGCTGCGGGTCGCCGAGGATCTGCACCTCGAACTCGCCGATGCGGCGGCCGGTCTGCGGGTCGGTCGTCTCGCCGCAGGCGTAGCCGTCGTTGTAGCGGCCGGTGTTCATGTTCCATTCCTTGTCCTTCCGCTGGTAGGCGAACCACGCGTGTCCGCCGCGGTTGCCGTCGCCGGTCACGTACGCGGCGGGGATGCCGTAGGCCCGGGCGGTGTTGGCGGCGAAGTGCGCCTGATGCATGCAGATGCCGCCGAGCTCGAAGATCTCCTTCAACGTGCCTTCGGTCGGTTTCGCCAGCTTGGTCTTCTCCTGGGTCACGTAATCCATGCGGTAGCGGATCAGGCCGTAGCTCGGCGACCATTCCGAGAGCGAGCGCAGCTTCGGATTCGCCAGCGCCCAGTTCATCTCCTCCTCGGTGGCCGTGGCGCCGACGACCCAGACGAGGTCGCCCGGCGGCGCTTTGCGGACGTCGCCGACGAGCCGTCCCGCCTCGGTGGCGGTCTTGAAGTAGCGGTAGCGGGTCAGCGCGTCGGCCGAGCAGGCTTCGCCGCCGTCGAAGCGGGACCAGCGGAGCGGCTGGTCGAAGACGAGCGCGCAGGCGATCTGGAGATTGTCGTAGCGACCCAGCTGGGCCGGGGTGTCGTCGGCCGCGAGCCGCGCCCAGACGCGCAGGGCTTCGGTCGCATCATCCTCGGCCTTGAGCGTGAGCGCGAATTTCTCGAGCAGGTCGGGCCGGCCGAGCAGTTCCGCGAGCAGGGCGGGCAGCTGCTCGCCGCCTTGGGCCGCCGTGCGCAGGTTCTCCGCGCCGACGCGGCGGATGAAGAGGGCCTGGGTCATGCCGAGCGCGAAGGCCCGGCTTTCCCAGAGGCGGTTATGCCGTTCGACGCCGTCCGTCGAAGATGTCGCCACGAGCGCGGGCAGCAGGCCCTTCTGCAGCCGCACCAGATGATCCTCCCACTTGCCATCCTTGAGACGCTCCCGCGCGTCCGCGACGAGGAGGAGCGGCAGCTTCGGATCGTTCAAGGCGGCGCCAGCGAAGACGTAGGGTTTGCTTTCGACGACCACCGGCGCGACGACCGGCTCCGCCTTCGGGACTTCGGCCATCTTGGGCGGCGCGACGGGCGTGACGGTCTTGGGCTCGACGACGGCGACCGGCTTCGTCTCCGGCTCGACGACCTTCGGGGCTTCGACGGCTTTCGGCACTTCCTTCACCACGACGACCTCGGGCGGGCGCCGTGTGTTCTGCCATACGAACCAGCCGACCGCCGCGAGGACGGCGCCCCCGATGAGCAGCATCGGCCAGTTCGACTGGCTCCGCCGATGGGCGAGGATGGGCGCGGGCTTCTTAGGAGGGGTGGGTTGGCTGGCCATCGTGGGAACGAGCAGAGGATGCCGCCCCGCCCGGATTGGTCAAAAGAACATCACCTTCCGCGACGGATTATCGCCGCTTCAGCCAATTCGGGGGACTTTGCCCCGTTCGAGCGTCAGGCGCAAGGAGGGCGCCGTCGGCGAACGCTTCAGCTTGGCGAGGGATTCCGGGTCGCCGGCGTGCACGAGTTCCCCGCCGGC
>CAXNHL010000070.1:0-6788 GCA_964202105.1 Opitutales bacterium
ACCTGGATGACTTCGTCGATCAGGGAGATGTCGCAGTTCTTCGGGACGAAGCCGGCGCCGATGCCCTGGATCTTATGAGGAGCCGGCTGGACCGGCTGGCCGGACATCGTCTGGGTGATGACGGGAGAAGAGACGGGCTCGACGGCGAAAGCGCGGAACTTGGGGTTCTTGCCCTTGATCACGGAAGCGACGCCGGTGATCGTGCCGCCCGTGCCGACGCCGGCGACGATGGCGTCGACCTTGCCTTCGGTATCTTCCCAGATCTCGACAGCGGTCGTGCGACGATGCACCTCCGGGTTGGCCGGGTTGTCGAACTGCATCGGCATGTAAGCGTTCGCACCGATCTCGTCGCGGAGCTGCGTCGCGCGCTCGATCGCGCCGCGCATGCCCTTCGCACCCGGGGTGAGGACGATCTCGGCGCCGAGGAGGCGGAGCAGCACGCGGCGCTCGATGGACATGGTCTCCGGCATCGTGAGGATGCAGCGGTAACCGCGGGCGGCGGCGACGAAGGCGAGGGCGATGCCGGTGTTACCGGAGGTCGGCTCGACGATGGTGCCACCCGGCTTCAGACGGCCGTCACGCTCGGCGGCGTCGACCATCGCGCGTCCGATGCGGTCCTTGACGCTCGAGAGCGGGTTGAAGAACTCGAGCTTCACGAGGACTTCGGCATGCAGGCCTTCGGTGACCTTGTTCAGGCGGACGAGCGGGGTGTGACCGATGGTGTCGAGGACGCTGTTGTAGATGGCCATGGTTATTGAGGGGTTATTAAGTCAACATGACTGAATTAACCCCCTCCCCTTCGCAATAAAAAACCCGGCATAACCGGGTCTTCAGGAGGCTTAGTAACGGCGCTTGGGCGGCGGCATCGCCGGACGCGGAGCCGTGTCACGCAGACGGAAGATGATGCGAGCGGTCGTCAGGTCCGAAGGGGTCATCTCGACCTTCACGCGGTCACCCGGGTTGATGCGGATGAAGTTCTTGCGGAGGCGGCCCGAGATACGTCCCAGCACCACGTGCTTGTTGGGGAGCTCGATCCGGAACATGGTGCCAGGAAGCACTTGCAGGATCTTGCCTTCGAGTTCGATAACGGGTTCTTCAGCCATGCCTTAGTGGGGGCAGTGCATCCCCAACCATCATGGGAGTCAATCACCCTTAACGAGGCCCGCCTCCCCTCTTGCCATGGGGCTTATCAGGGTAATCCTGCCCCCATGGAAGGCGACGCCTCGACCCCCCGCCCCGGGCTCATCTGCCCGTTCGAGAAGATGCGCCCCTCCCAGTTGAACCGGGACGACGCCTTCTACATGGCCCTCGCCTTCAACCTGGCGGTCGACGCCTGGCGGATCGACGAAGTCCCGATTGGAGCGATCATCGAACGCGGTGGCGAAATCATCGCCGCGGCCCATAACGAGGTCGAACGCGCCAACGACCCGACCGCCCACGCGGAGATGTTGGCCATCACGCAAGCCGCCAAGAAGATCGGCGACTGGCGCCTCAACGAATGTAACCTTTACGTGACCAAGGAGCCCTGCCCGATGTGCTCCGGCGCCACGATCATGAGCCGACTCAACCGCGTGGTCTACGCCTGGGGCGACCCGAAGATGGGCTGCATGGGCGGCGCGGTCGAACTCCACAGCCTTCCGAAGCTCAATCACCGCGTCCAAGTCACCTCGGGCGTGCTCGAAGACCCCTGCCGCGAGATCCTGCAGGCCTATTTCAACATGAAGCGGGGCCGCGATTCCACCACGCCGGCTTGACCCCTGAAGACTTTCCCCAACATCTGACCGTATCGCCAGTCAGTTAGTCCTATACTCGATACTGAATACTCCATACTCTCACCGCATGCATCGTCGCGATTTCATCGGCAAAGCCTCCCTCGCCGCCGCCGCGCTCGGAGCCTCTTCCCTTTCCGCCCAAACCTCTTCCACCAAAACCATGAGCTACACCCTCGCCCCCCTGCCCTATCCTCACGCCGCCCTCGAGCCGCACATCGACCAGGCGACGATGGAGATCCACCACGGCAAGCACCACAACGCTTACGTCACCAACCTGAACGCGAAAATCGCTGAAGCCGGCTTTGCCGCTCCGGCCGACGTCAACGAACTCATCTCCGACCTCTCCAAGGTCCCTGAGTCCATCCGCACCGCGGTCCGCAACAACGCCGGCGGCCACGCCAACCACACCTTCTTCTGGAACATCATCTCCCCGAACGGTGGCGGCGAACCCGTCGGCGCCCTCGGCGAAGCCATCCAGAAGGCTTTCGGTGGTCTCGAAGGTGAAAAGGGCCTCAAGGCTGCCTTCAAGGCCGCTGCGACCACCCGCTTCGGTTCCGGCTGGGCCTGGCTCGTCGTCAAGGCTGACAAGTCCATCGCCGTGACCTCCACGCCGAATCAGGACAGCCCCCTCATGAAGGGCGTCGCGGACGTGAACGGCACCCCGATCCTCGCCCTCGACGTCTGGGAACACGCTTATTACCTCAAGTATCAGAACCGCCGCCCCGACTACGTGGACGCCTTCTGGAAGGTCGTCGATTGGAAGAAGGCCAACGAGCTCTACGTCAAGGCCATCGCCTAAGGCGTCTTGCCATATCGGTCTTAAGAAGCGGCCCCTCGGCCGCTTCTTTGTTTGGCACATCCGCCGAGGTGTGCTGTCCTAGCCTTACCCCGATGCGCTTCCTCACGCTCCTCCTCCTGGCCCTGGCGACCACCGCCACCGCTGCCGAAACGAAAACGCGGTTCCCGACCAGCCTCGAAAACGGGGACTCAATCTACGTCTCGTCGACAAAACGCTACTCCGTGCCCGTACCAACGGGGTGGCGAAACGTCCCCGGAGAGAACATGGGGCTAAGGGAGAACGTGATGTTCCACCCGACCCCCGTCCAAGGTTTCGCCTGCAATATCGTTTTCATCGAGGAGGCTCTGTCCGCGAAGATGAAACTGTCTGAGATGACCGACAGCAGCATCTCCTTCATGGAGAAAAACATGGCTAGCTTCAAGGTGACGGAACGGAAAGAAATCAAAAACGCCAATGGCGTTTCGATGGAACGCGTCAAATACCGGGCGCGCATCCTAGCCAATGGAGTGAATTCAAAAAATGTGATCTACATCGTGCCTCTCGCCGACAACAGGCTTCTCACGATTACCGTGTCTGGAATCGAACCCACGCCCGACGGCCAAGCGGATGAGGCAGACACCGCCATCGCGAAGATCTCCCTCACGAAATAACCCCATGAAACTATTCCTCGCAGGCATCCTAACCTTGGCGGCAACCGCCTCCGCCGCCGAAACCGTCCTGCCCCTCTGGCCCGAAGGCGTCCCGGGAAAGCGCGTCGCGCCGTCGAAAGCCACGACCGACCGCATCGGCCCGAAGGGTAGCTACGCCGGCCACGAGACCTTCATCAACGAGCCTTCGATCACGGTCTACCCGGCCGCTAACCCGACCGGCGCCGCGGTCATCGTCTGTCCGGGCGGCGGCTACTGGTTCCTCTCGACCAAGAACGAAGGCACCGGCGTCTGCGAGTGGCTCAATAGCATCGGCATCACGGGCATCCTGCTGCGCTACCGCACCCCGACGTCCGACGAGACCTTACCCCACAACTACCCTGTCCAGGATCTCCAGCGCTCGCTCGGACTCGTCCGCGCCCACGCCAAGGAATGGAACATCGACCCGAAGCGCGTCGGCGTGATCGGTTTCTCCGCGGGTGCCAACCTCGTCGGCCACGCCTCCTGGGATCGCACACCCCGTACCTACGAACAGAAGCCAGGAGTCGACGATCCGCGCGGCCCGGACTTCACGATCTTCGTCTACGGCGGCGGCTTCCTCGAGAAGGAAGACAAGACCAAGTTCCGCGAAGGCTTCTCCGTCCCGGCCGACGCCCCGCCCTGCTTCTTTGTCGTCGCCCATAACGACGGCGCCAACCCGCTCGAGGCCGCGAAGCTCTACATCGAGTATAAGCGCCAGAATATCCAGTCTGAGATTCACGTCTACTCCAAGGGCGGCCACGGCTTCGGCACGCGCCAGACGAAATTCCCGGTCGATGGCTGGACCAAGACCGCCGGCGAATGGATGGGCGCCGAAGGTTTCCTGAAGACCTCCAAATAAGACCATGCGTTCCTTCCTCGCCTGCTTGTTCCTCCTGAGCGCTTCGACGGCGTGGCCCCAGAACGGCGCCAAGGAGCCCGTCCAGGTCTTCATCCTGATGGGCCAGTCCAACATGGTCGGCCTGGGCAAGGTCTCCGGTCGCGAAGGGTCGCTCGAGCACGCGGTGAAAGAGAAGAGGCTCTTCCCTTATCTGGTCGATGCGCAAGGCGCCTGGAAAGCGCGCGAAGACGTGCGTCACGTGCGCGTGATGGTCGGCCGCGGCGGGAACATGCAGATCTTCAACGACGAGTGGCTCAAGGTGGGCGGACGCACCCTCGGACCTGAATACGGCATCGGCCATCCGCTGGGAGACGCCCTGCCCGCGACGGTGATGCTCCTCAAGAGCTGCATCGGCAATCGCAGCCTAGGTTGGGACCTGCTGCCTCCCGGAAGCCCGAGGGAACTCTTCGAAGGCAAGGTCTACGCCGCCTACAAGGAAAGACCCGACACCTGGCCGGCCGACCCGGCCAAGGGCATCGCCACGCCCCCGCCCGACGCTTGGCTCGACAAGAAAGGCAAGCCCATCGACTGGTACGCCGGCAAGCAGTACGATGACGACGTGGCCAACGCCAAGAAGATCCTGGCGGAGTTCCCTAAGCACTGCCCTGGCGCGCAAAGCTATGAAGTAGCGGGCTTCTTCTTCTGGCAGGGCGAAAAAGATGGCGGCAATCCCGGCCACGCGGCCGCATACGAGGCAAACCTCGTCCGTTTCATCAAGCAGCTGCGTAAGGATTTCGACGCCCCGCAGGCGAAATTCGTCCTGGCGACCTTGGGTGAGGCTGTGAAGGGGTCGGGCGGGAACGGCGGCCGCATCCTCGCGGCGCAGCTGGCCGTCGACGGAAATTCCGGCAAATATCCGGAATTCAAGGGCAACGTCGCGACGGTGTACGCGCACCCCCTCTCCAAGGGCGGCTCAGGCAACAGCCACTACAACGGTAACGCCGAGACCTACATGGCCGTGGGCGAGGCGATGGGCCAGGCCATGGTCGGACTTCTCAAAGAATGAACTCCGCCTTCACCCTTCTCACCTACGCGCTGCTCAGCGTGTCGCTGACGGCTCAGACGCTCGTCGGCGACGGGCAGGCGGACGATACCGCGGCGCTCCAGAAACTCGTCGACGCCGGCGGGAGCGTAGCGCTTCCCAAAGGACGCTACCGCCTGACGAAGACCGTCACGGTCGACCTCGCCAAGCTCGGCGCGGCCGGAATCTCGTCCGACGGCACCGCCACGCTCATCATGGCGGGCCCTGGACCGGCCTTGAAAATCGTCGGCACGCACGGCGGTACCGCCGCCCCGAAGTCGTTCAAGCCGGAGACCTGGGCCCAGCGTACGCCCGTCGTCCAAGGGCTCGAGATCGTCGGCGCGCACGCCGAGGCGGACGGCATCGAAGCGAACGGCACCATGCAGCTGACGCTGTCCCGCCTCACCATCCGCGAATGCCGACATGGCATCCGCCTAGCCGTCCGCAATCGCAACGTCGTCATCGCTGACTGCCATCTCTACCGTAACCGCGGGGTCGGCCTGTTCCTGGATAACGTGAACCTCCACCAGACGAACGTCACCGGGTGCCACATCAGCTACAACCTCGGCGGCGGCATCGTCGCCGTCGGCGGAGAAGTGCGCAACCTGCACGTCGGCACCTGCGATATCGAGGCGAACCACGACGAGAACGGCCCGCCCTCGGCCAACATCTTCCTGGATTCGACGGGTGGCTCGATCGCCGAAGTCGCGATCACCGGGTGCACCATACAGCACAGCCACAAGGCGCCGGGCTCGGCTAACATCCGCATCCTCGGGGCCGGCAAAGACCCTTCCCTGCTCCGCCGTGAAGGTCGCGAGCATACCCGTGAAGGGCACGTGACCATCGTCGGCAACGTCTTCAGCGATGTGCAGGTCAACCTCGAGATCCGCCAAGCCCGCGGGGTCACCGTCTCGGCCAACACCTTCTGGGAAGGCTTCGCGCACGACCTGCACGTCGAGGACAGTCAGAACATCGTCATCACCGGCAACAACTTCGACCGCAACCCGCGCTACCTCGTCAACGGCAACGGCCTGGCCGAGAAGAACGGCGTCCTCCTGCGACGCGTGGCCGACTCCGCCTTCTCCGGGAACGTCGTGGTCGGCGTCCACGGCAAGGAAGCGGCCGTCGACGTCGAAGACGGCACCCGCCTCCGGATCACCGACAACAGCATCCTCGACAGCGACGGGCACGCCCTGCGTCTCACCCGCCTCAGCCGCAGCCTCGTGACCGGTAACCTCCTGCGTGACGACCGGCGCGAAAAACACCGCGGCATCGGGGCCCTGCTGGTCGTCCGCGAAGGCGCGGAGAACCGGATCGACGCCGAACCGACGACCGCGCGGTAGGCTCAGGCGCCGCCGCGGCGGATCTCTGAACCTTCGAAACGGATCGATACGCGCCAGACCTTCTTGACGCGAGTGATCACCTTGCCGGTACCGGCGACGATGGTCTCGGGGATCTCGATGCGGTGCTGGTCGACCACGGCGTGGAAGCCGCGCTCGGAGAAGATGTCGATGAACATCGAGATGGCCAGCGGGTCGTCGAAGACGGTGGTCTCGATGTTGACGTGCGCCTGACCGGAGATGGCGTGGGCCTTGATGATCGGCAGGAACTTGTCCTGGATCAGCTCGAT
>CAXNHL010000071.1:0-6770 GCA_964202105.1 Opitutales bacterium
CTGAAAGCCGTAGCCGACCAGGGCTACACCGAGCCGACGCCGATCCAGAAGGCCTCGATCCCGGTGATCATCGAGGGGCACGACGTCATCGGCGTCGCCCAGACCGGTACCGGCAAGACCGCCGCTTTCACCCTCCCGCTGCTCACCAAGCTGGTGCAGACCAAGTCCGGCGCCCACCAGGGCCGCGTCCGCTGCCTCATCCTGGCCCCGACCCGCGAGCTGGTCGTCCAGATCGCCGAGAACGTCGCCGCCTATTCCCGTTACTCCGGAGCCACCGTCGCCACCTGCTACGGCGGCGTCTCCGAGCGCCCCCAGATCGCCGCCCTCCGTCGCGGCTGTGACTTCCTCATCGCCACCCCGGGACGCCTCCTCGACCTCGGCGGCCAGGGCCATGGTGACTTCTCCGCCGTCGAATACCTCGTTCTCGACGAAGCCGACCGCATGCTGGACATGGGCTTCCTGCCCGCGATCAACACCATCGTCCGCGCCCTCCCGAAGGAGCGCCAGACCCTGATGTTCTCCGCCACGCTCTCCCGCGAGATCGAGACGCTCACGAAGCAGTATCAGCGCGAGCCGAAGCTGATCGAGGTCGGCCGCCGCTCCAACCCTGCCGAGACCGTCACCCAGCTCCTCTATGAGTGCCCGGGCGCGCTCAAGCAGGTCATGCTGCACCACCTCCTGAAGGACGAGGCCTTGAAGATGGTCCTCGTCTTCGCGCGTACCAAGCACGGCGCCGACCGCATCTGCCGCAAGCTCCAGGGCGAAGACATCAGCTGCGCCGCCATCCACGCCAACCGCTCGCAGAGCCAGCGTCAGCGCGCCCTGCAGGCCTTCAAGAACAACGAGATCCGCGTGCTCGTCGCGACCGACATCGCCTCGCGCGGCATCGACGTCGACGGCATCTCCCACGTCTTCAACTTCGACTTCCCTGACCAGCTCGAAGACTACGTCCACCGCATCGGCCGTACCGGCCGCGCGCTCGCGACCGGCACCGCCATCACCTTCGTGACCCGCGAAGACCTCGGCGAACTCCGCCGCCTCGAGCGCATCGTCGGCAAGCACCTCCACTGCGGCAAACTGCAGGGCTTCGACTACACCCAGCAGGCTCCGCCCCGCACTCCGGAAGATTTCCAGCGTCACCAGGATCCCCGCGCCGGTGCGCACAACAGCGAACGCGAAGGGCGCCCGCAGGGGGGCCGTCACGGCGGCTACCGCGCTTCTCAGGGCAACTATCGCCCCTTCGGTCGTCCGGGCACCCGTCGCCAAGGCGGACCTAAGTAAGCCCAAGGAGGCTCGGAAAATCAGCCCGGAGACCCCGGGCTTTTTTGTGTCTTACCGCGCGGAGTCCCCTTGCGGCAGGCGTCGCTGCAGAAGCGCACCTCGTCCCAGCAGCGGGCCCACTTCTTCCGCCAGAGGAAGGGGCGCTGGCAGGTCGGGCAGGTCTTCGCCGGGAGGTTCTCTTTTTTGACGCCGCACATGCCCAGTAATGAGACGGGCGCATCGGACGGCGCAAACCGGACCTCAGGATTCCGGCGTCGGCTGCGGGGTGGCTTCGGTCCGTTCGCGTTCGCGGCGGCTGATGCCGCGGTCCCAGAGGATGTAGGGCACGACGCTGACGGGCACCGAAAGCATGATCATAGTGACGAACAGGCCGCTCCCGAGCGGGTTGACCCATTCATGGTAAGCGCAAGTCCCGGTGATCACCAGGGTGCCGAGGAAAAGAGATCCGAGCAGAGCCATGGCCCTTTCGCCTTTGGCTTGTTTGTCGCCGTGTTCCGTCACCCCAGGGTCGCATGCTGGGCCGAAGAGCGAGGCGATTAGGCCGATGGTGACGGCTAGGATACGGGCGATTTTCCCCATAGGCCGAACGTAAGTTCCAGGGTAGGCGCGGGCAATCTGATTAGCTGAGGACAGCACGTGGTGCTATCCCTACCTGTCAGCTTCGCTTGCCAGTTGGGCGTTTCGTCTTCCCTTGCGGGCGTGGCTCCCACCGTCCGTCTCATCCTCGGCGACCAGCTGAACCCGGAGCATTCTTGGTTCGCCAAGAAGGACGCGTCCGTGACGTATGTCCTCATGGAGATCCGCTCGGAGACGGATTACGTCGTGCATCATGCCCAGAAGGTCATCGCGATCTTCGCCGGGATGCGCCGGATGGCCGAGCTGCTGGCGAAGCAAGGCCATCAGGTCCGTTACTTCCGGCTAGGCGACAAGGATAACCGCCAGTCTTTCGCAGAGAATCTGCGGCTGGTCTTCAAGGCGACCAAGGCCGCGCGTTTCGAATACCAGGAGCCCGACGAGTGGCGCCTCGACCAAGATCTGCGCACCTTCGCCGCCGGCTGCGGTCTGGTCTCGGCGTGCGTCAGCTCCGAGCATTTCCTCGACGGCCGCGGCGGCGTGGCGGCCCATTTCCAGAAGGACGCCAAGCGCTGGCTGATGGAGTCATATTATCGCAAGATGCGGGTCCGGACGCGCCTGCTGATGGAGGAGGACGGCACGCCCGCCGGGGGAGAATGGAATTACGACAAGGAGAACCGGAAGCCGTGGAAGGGCACGCCGCCTCCGCCCAAGGCTTGGGACGTCTCCCACGACCATTCGGCCATCTGGGCCGAGATCCAGGCCGCCGGGGTGAAGACCATGGGTAAGCCGTCAGAGAAGGACTTCCCTTGGCCGCAGGACCGTAAGGAGGCGCTCAAGCAGTTGGATGCCTTCATCGAGCGGGGTCTGCCTGATTTCGGTGACTACGAGGACGCCATGCATACGTCCTCGGACCGGCTGTTCCACTCAAGGCTGTCCTTCGCCCTCAATGTGAAACTGCTGACGCCGGCGGAAGTCGCCGCGGCCGCGGCTGAGGCCCATGCGCGCGCTCCGAAGCGTTATCCTTTGGCGGCCACGGAAGGCTTCGTCCGGCAGATCATCGGTTGGCGCGAATATATCCGTGGCGTCTATTGGGCCAAGATGCCGGGCTACGCCGACGCTAACGGGCTCGGCCACACGCTCTCGCTGCCGTCCTGGTTCTGGACCGGCAAGGTGAAGATGAACTGCATGCGCCACTCCGTGGGCCAGTCGCTCGACACCGCTTATGCGCATCACATCCAGCGCCTGATGGTCATCGGGTCGTTCTGCCTGACCGCGGGCGTCGATCCCGCGGAGGTCGAGCGCTGGTATCTCGGCGTGTACATCGACGCCTTCCAGTGGGTCGAACTCCCGAACGTCATCGGCATGAGTCAGCACGCCGACGGCGGCTTCCTCGCCAGCAAGCCTTATTGCTGCGCCGCGAGCTACGTCTCCAAGATGTCCAATTATTGCGGCGGTTGTCCGTATGATCCCAAGGATCGCACCGGACCGCTGGCCTGTCCGTTGAACGCCCTCTACTGGGACTTCTGGTTGCGGCATCAGGACCGCTTCCTCAACAACCCGCGCATCGGCATGGCCGTGCGTCAGGCCGCGAACATGTCTCCCGCCGAGAAGGCCGCCGTGCAGAAGAAGGCGGCGGAGCTAAGGGCCGGGATTGAGGAACTTTGAAGAGCCGCCGCAAGGCGGCTTAAGGTAGGGGCGTGGCTTCGCCGCGCCCTCTTGGACAGGAGTGCAAGTCTGAGCCTTGCCCCTACCAAGGTTCGCCCTGCGGCGAACAAGGACGTGACGGATTACTTCTTCGCCGCCTTCTTCTTGCCCTTGCCGGCGGTCATCGGGTCGACGCCGGGCAGCGGGAAGTCCGGATTCGGCACGCGGGCCGCGGCCATCTTGGCTTCGAGCTCCTTCACGACTTCCGGGAATTTCGCGGCCAGATCGGTCGTCTCGTTCGGGTCGGCGTCGAGATCGTAGAGCTGGGTGACGATCGGCTGGCCGGCCTTGATCGCCTTGGTCATGTCCGTGCGGATCGCCTTCCACTTGCCGTCCCAGATCGCCTGTTGTGAACCGTAGCCAGGGAACTCGCGATAGAGCGGGGCGGTGCGCGGGGTGTCCGCGCCCTTGAGCGTCGGGACGAGGCTCTCGCTGGCTCGGTTGGACGCGGCTTCGATCTTCACGCCCGCGAGTTCGGCGAAGGTCGCGAACCAGTCTTCGAAGCCGGAGATGCGGTGCGAACGCGTGCCGGGCTTGATGCCGGCGGGCCAGCGGACGACGGTCGGTTCGCGGATACCGCCTTCGTGAAGCGAACCTTTGAGGCCTTTGAGGCCGCCTGCGGAGTTGAAGTATTTCGTGTCGACGCCGCCGGCGTCGTGCGTGGCGCCGTTGTCGCCGGAGAAGACGATGATCGTGTTATTCGCCACGCCGGCTTTTTCGAGGGCGGCGAGGATGCGGCCGACTTCCTTGTCGAGGCGCGAGATCATCGCGGCGTAAGTGGTGCGCGGGGTGCGGTTGGGGCTGTAGCCGCCTTTCTGCGGGGCGTAGGGCGCGGCCTCGGTGATGACGCCCTCATATTGTTTCAGCTCTTCGGCCGGGACCTGCAGGGCCACGTGCGGCAGCGGCGAGGCGTAGTAGAGGAAGAAGGGCTTGTCCTTGTGGGCCGCGATGAACGCTTCGGCGCCCGTGATCGTGCGTTCGCTCAGGAAGTCTTTGCCGATGAACGGTGCGTAGGCCTTGGGGTCCTGCGGGTCGGCGCCAGCCGGGAAGATACCGTGGCCGGGTGCGCCGTCGGGGCCGTTGTCGAGCGGCACCTTCTTGCCGTCATCCTGGATGAAGGGAGGATAGTGGCTGTGCGCGACCCACTGGCTGGTCACGCCGAGGAAGCGATCGAAGCCCTGCTTCAGAGGACTGCCGGTGGACTCGAAACTGCCCATGCCCCATTTGCCGAACGCGGCGGTCGCATAGCCGGCTTGCTTGAGCGTGCCGGGCAGGGTGGCGATGCCGGGGGGAAGGGGGAACTGCTCGCGGTCGCCGACGTCGCCGTTGTCGCGGGCCGTGGCGTGGCCGGGGTTGCGACCGGTCATGAGTACCGTGCGCGAGGGGGCGCAGACCGCGTTGCCGCAGTAGTGTCGGGTGAGGATCATGCCTTCGCGGGCGAGGCGGTCGACGTTCGGGGTGCGGATGATCTTCTGGCCGTTGTAGCCGACTTCGCCGTAGCCGAGGTCGTCGGCCAGGATGAAGACGATGTTCGGGCGGGTCTCCGCGCCGAGGGCGGCGGCCAAGAGGGCAAGCAGGAGCAAGGGGGTGCGGCTCATGCGGTATTCCTAGGGTTAGGCCTTGGTTATGTCGAGAAACCACGGGGGTGGGTTTGTCGGATTGACATCCCCGCCGGGGTGGGGCTTAACCCAATCTTTCCTCTCTCGGGCTGTAGCGTAGTCTGGTAGCGCGCTTGCATGGGGTGCAAGAGGTCGTGAGTTCGAATCTCACCAGCCCGACCAGAGGAAAAGTCGCCGAAACCCCACCAAGTGGGGCCAATGGCCTATTTCTTCGCCTTCTTCGCAGGGGGCTTGCCGCCCTTGGGGCTCTGGAAGAGCGGGGCGACCAGTTCCTTGTCCCAGGCGGACAGGTCGGCGGAGAGTTTGGCGACGACTTCGGGTCGCGCGGACGCCAGGTCCTTCGCTTCGCCGATGTCCGTCGACAGGTCGTAGAGTTCGTCGGGTTGCTTGCCGTTGCGGACCAGCTTCCAATCGCCGGAGCGGACGGCGTAGCTTTGTCCGCCGCCGGTGCGCCAGAAGAGGTTTGCGTGCGGCGCGGTCTGGATCTCGCCCCGCAGGAAGGGGATGAGGTTGACGCCGTCGAGTCTGCGCTCGGAGGGGAAGGTGACGCCGGCCAGCGACAACGCCGTGGCCGTGACGTCGAGGGAGGAGACCGGGCGGTCGTAGGTCGAGCCCGCCTTGAGCCGGGCCGGCCAGCTGATGACGAACGGGACGCGGACGCCGCCTTCGTAGACCGTACCTTTTTTGGCGCGCAGCGGCGTGTTATCGGCGCCGAGCGAGGGCTTGCCGCCGTTGTCGCTGAAGAAGAAGACCAGCGTGTCCTGGGTCTGTCCGCTGGCCGCGAGCGCCCGGGTGACCTCGCCGATGGCGTCGTCCAGCAGGCTGATCTGCGCGAGGTACTTGCGGCGGGTCGGGTCTTTCACGTCGGCGAACTGCTTCTCCCGCTCAGCCGTGGGCATGTGCGGGGTGTGCGGGGCGTTGAACGCCAGGTAAAGCATCCAGGGTGCGCCGGCCTGGCGGGTGACGAAGGCGGCGGCCTCCTGGCCGAAGGCCGTGGTCAGGTGGGCGGGGATTTCCGTGGTGGCCTGGCCGTCGCGGGTCAGCGGGACGTTGTATTCTTTCTTCACGTCGATCGCCCAGCCGGAGAAGGAATGGCCGCCGCCGATGAAGCCATAGGTATGCTCGAAGCCGCGGGCCCAGGGCGTGTGCGCCGGCGTCGCGCCGAGGTGCCACTTGCCGATCCAGCCCGTCCGGTAGCCGGCTTCCCGGAGGAACTGCGGCAGGAGTTTCTCCGTGAGCGGTAGGCCCGCCACGGCGTCGGTCGGATTGTACGCGGGATTGTTCTCGTGCCCGAAGCGTTGCTGGTAGCGGCCCGTAAGCAGGCCCGCGCGGGTGGGCGAACAGAAGGGATGGGAGACGTAGCCGCTGGTGCAGCGCACGCCGGAAGCGGCCAGCGCGTCGAGGTGGGGCGTCGGTACGGCCTTGCCGCCGTTGAAGCCGACGTCGGCGTAGCCATGGTCGTCGCTGACGATGACGAGGATGTTCGGCTTACGGTCGGCGGCGAAAGCCAGGGCGCAGGCGCAGGTGGCGAGGAGCAGTCGGAGGGCGTTCATGGTAAGGTTATTTTGAGACTTCGGTCGCGGCGCCGGT
>CAXNHL010000072.1:0-6704 GCA_964202105.1 Opitutales bacterium
CGGCCGCACCACTCCTGCTTGCGGGCCTGATACTCGGGCTCGGGCAAGGCGCACCAGGCGTCGTGATTGGCGAGCGAGGTGACCCGGAGCCAACCTTCGTCCAATGCCCTGCCCTCGCCGTATTGATAATTGTTCGGAATGCAGACGACACCCGAGCGCGGGTCGACGAGGTCGGTCGGCGCCCGGTAGCTGAATCGCTCGGCGTCGCAGAAGAAGATGATGGTGTCCTGCCAGCCGAAGCCGGCGAAGGCGGCGGCGTCATAGGTCGCGATCGTCTCGGCGTAACCCAGCCGGCCGATCTCAGCGGCTGCGGCCGCGGGCGGAGCGTCCGAACGCATCCGCATGGTCTCGACGGCTCCGGCGGAGGAGTAGACGGCGTCGGCGGTGACCTCCGTGCCGTCGTCGAGGACAAGCGCGGCCGCACGGCCGGCCCGCACTTCGATCCGCGTCACGCCGCACTTCATGCGACGCTCGACGCCGTGCTCGCGGCAACGGTCGGTGAGCAGGCGGATGACCTGGCGCACGCCGACGAAAGGACGCGCGAAGCCTTCCCGAAAAAGGGAGCGCCACATGACGGCGAACTGCGAGACTTCGATGTCATCCTCGAGCGCGCTGCCGTAGAAACACGTCGGCAGGAGGAGCATGTCGCGCAGCAGCGGGTCGCCGAGCCTCTCGTCGAGAAGCGCACGGGCCGAACCGCCGTGGGCCTCGAGCGCGGCCTCGTCGAGCCCGGTGATCCAGGCGTCGAGCGCGCGGAAGCGGTCGACGGACTGCGGGAACTCGCGGGCGACGTCGGCGAGCAGGGCTTCGTAATCATTGTTCAGCCGAAGGTTCTTCCCGGCCATCGTCACGCGCGAGCCCAGCTGCGGACACAGGTCCAGCTCCTCGCGACGGATGCGCAGCTGACGCATCAGCTTCACCAAAGGCGCGCCCTTAGCGCCTTCCGGCACCCAGTTGGTCAGCGCGTGCAGGCCGACGTCATACTTCCGCTTGCCGCGGGCGTAGAAGGAGTTGAGGCCGCCGGGGGCGTTGTGCCGCTCCAAGACCAGCACCTTCCGACCGAACATCCCCAGCCGCACGGCAGCGGCGAGCCCGGACATGCCCGCCCCGATGATGACGGCGTCGTAATGGGCGGCGGAAGTGGACACAGGGCTAATCTCGGCGAAGCACGGGGCAGGTCAAGCGACGCCCTCAGGGCGTCGTGATGCGCAGGACCTCTTCCGCGGCCTGCGTGACCTGCTGGGCGGTGATCCGGGCCAGCGCGCGGTCCATGCGGGCGAGATACTCGGCGCGGGGTTCGCCGGGGAACGTCGTGGTATCGACGCGGACGACCCGATGCACGGCCCCCCACGGACGGGCCCGGGCGTAATCAGACGGACCGAAGACCCCGACGACCGGCGTACCGACCGCGGCGGCGAGCTGCAGGACCGAAGAATCGGCACCCAGGAAAAGCCGCGACTCCTTGATGAGCCGGGCGAGCTGCGCGAAACGCAGGCGACCGCCGGTCGACATCGCCACGGGCCCGATCAGCCCGCAGAGGGCTTCGGCCATGATGCGCTCGGCGCCGCCCGGGCCAGCCGAGACCACGATGCGTTCGACGGAACGAGAGGCGATGAGCTCGCGGGCCACGACGGCCCACTTGTCGATCTCGAGGATACGTTCCGGCCGGGTCGCACCGGGGTGGATGACGGCGAAACGTCCGGCCTCCAGCATCATGCCGTGCTCCTGCATACGCGAAGGGGCGAACCACATCGCCGGCGTCTCGGCATGGAAGCCGAGGACCTGAGAAAGCACCTCGTGATCGCGGGCGGCTTCGTGCGGATCGACCGCGGCACCGAAGACTTGCTGATGCATCAGCGGTCTGAGGTAGAACGGGGCGTGACCGCCGCAGGCCCGGACCGCGGCGCCGCTGAGCGCCACGAGGCGATGCGCCTGCGGATGACCGCCGAGCGCGACCGCGTAATCGAAACGCTGCCGGCGCAGGCGGGAAAGCAATGCCAGCAGCGACCCCTCGGCGCCGAAGCCGATGGTTTCGACGACCGCGGGGCAGCCTTCAAGGGCGGGCTCGGAACCCGGCGTAGTGACGAAAGTCACCTGCGCGCCCGGGTGGCGCTCCCGGATCGTGCGCAGACCGGCCGTCGCGGCCAACGCGCCGCGCAGTCCGGTGAACTTGACGACTAGCAGCCGCATCTCAGGCGAGATTCTTGGACTGATTGTCCCAGAGGCGCCGGAACAACTCGGACGAAGCGTAGACCTGCTCGCGGGGGCCGTCCGCCACGATGCGCCCGCCGTCGAAGACGAGCACGCGGCTGACGTCGCGGATGGTGCTGAAGCGGTGCGCGACGATGAGCGTCGTGCGCCCCTTCATCAGGAGGGCGAGCGACTGCTGGATGCTCCGCTCGGTATCGGTATCGAGGGCCGAGGTGGCTTCGTCGAGGATCAGCACCGGCGCGTCCTTGAGGAAAGCCCGGGCGATCGAGACGCGCTGCCGCTGGCCGCCGGAAAGACGTCCGCCGCGCTCGCCGACCTTCGTCTGGAAGCCTTCGGGCTGCGCTTCGATGAACTCGAGCGCGCCGGCTAGGCGGGCGGCCTCGCGGACCTCGGCGTCGGTCGCCGCCGGCCGGCCGAGCCGGATGTTCTCGAGGATGGATTCGTTGAAGAGAACCGGCTCCTGGGAGACGAGGGCGATGTTGGCGCGAAGGTCAGCCTGGCGGACAGCGCGCAGGTCCTGCCCGTCGATGCGGATCAGGCCCTGCTGAGGGTCGAAGAACCGCGGGACGAGGTTGACGAAAGTGCTCTTGCCGGCGCCGCTCGGGCCGACGAGCGCGACGGACTGCCCGGCGGGAATCTTCAGCGTGACATCGGCGAGCACCGGCTCGGCCCCGTAAGCGAAACTGACGCCGGTGAACTCCAGGTCGCCACGCACGCGGGCCAGCGGACGGGCGTCGGCGGCGTCCGCCACTTCGATCTCGGACCGCAGGACCTCCTCGAGACGGGCGAGGCCGGGCGCGGCCATGCTCAGGCGGCTGGTGACGTTGCCGAGGCGCTTGATCGGTCCGTAGGCGAAGTAGAAAGCGACGATGAGCGAGAGCAGTTCCGGCAACGTGAAGCCGTTCATCGCGCCGACGGCGATCGCGGCGGCGATACCCAAGGCCGCGGTGAGCTCGACCAAAGGCGACAGCGATTTCTCGTAGCGGACCAGCTTGCCCTGGATGCGCAGGCCTTCCCGGCTGGCCTGATTGAAACGCTCCGTCTCACGCTCCTGCAGTCCGTAGGCCCGGATCTCCCGGGCTGCCTGGAGATTCTCGACGGCGATACTGTTCAGGTCGGAAGCCGATTCGAGCCCCTGCCGCGTCCGGCGCTGGATGCGCAGGGCCACGCTGCGGACGAGCAAGACCGCGGCGGGCACGACCAGCAGGCAGGCCAGGAACCAGTAGCCGCCATCGTGCGAGAGACAGACCCAGACGACGTAACCCAAGGCGAAGACCAATGTCAGAGGCTGGACGATCAGATCATTGGAGACATCGACCAGCACCAAACGGACCGAGTTGGCGTCCGTGATCAGCCGCGCCATCAGGTCGCCGACGGAATGCCGGCTGAAGAAGCCCAGGTGCATCTGTTGCAAGCGTGCGAAGACGTCACGCCGGACGGCTTCGATGACGCGCAGACCCGCGAGATTCAGCAGGTAGGTCGAGAAGAACTCGCCGAGCCCGCGGATCAGCATGACCACCGGGAGGAAGGCGACCGCGAAGAGCATCTCATACCCTTTCGGAAGATGCAGGATGGCGCCCCCGCCGAACTTCTCCGGCCACGAAAGCAACGGCGCCGCGCGGGCGGCTTCGTCGCCGAAGACCGCCGGAAGCACCTTGCCCATCAGGAAGGGCAAGCCGAAGGCGTTGGCGGCCGCGAAGACGATGGCCGCCAGCAAGGACAAGGTCAGCAGCGTACGGCTTCCCTTCAGGTAGGGCAGGTAGAGCTGGTAACGGCCTCGGAACACGCCCCCAGCGTGGCGAACGGGGGGCGAGGAGGAAACACCAAACCTCGGCTATTTCTTCTTCGGGAAGGCGACGGAGAACGCGATGGCCAAGGCCAAGGTGACTCCGATGACCGCGAGCGAGAGCTCCGTGGGGAAATGCACGCGGCCGTGGTCGACGAAACGCGCCGGCATCCAGGAAGCGAACTGTCCGGCCGGTTGGCCCAACCCGGCCGCCCACGGCAGGATCATCTTGAGGCCGATGAAGACGAGGACGAAGGCGAGCGCAGGCTTGAGGAAGCGGAAATACTGCATGAAGCCGGCGAGGGCGAAATACATGGAACGCAGTCCCATGATCGCGAAGATGTTCGAAGTGAAGGCGATGAACCGCTTCTCTTCGATCGGCAGATTCGGAGGCAGGATGCCGAGCACGGCCGGGATAGAATCGACAGCGAAGATCAGGTCGGTGCCTTCGACGACGAGGAGCACCAGGAAGAGCGGCGTGAAGCGGCGGACACCGTCTTCCTTGACCCAGAACTTGTTGCCATGCAGGTGCGGCGTGAGGGGGAAGAACTTCCGGGCGACTTTGACGAACAGGTTCTCATCCATGCCCTTGCCTTCATGCTCGTCGCGCGAGAGCGCCAGCTTGACGCCGGTGAACAGGAGGAACGCGCCGAAGATCGGCAGCAGCCAGGTGAAGCTCTCGACGGCCGCGACGCCGGCGATAATGAAGAGCGCCCGCATGGCGACGGCGCCGATGATGCCCCAGAACAGGACGCGGTGCTGGAGGTGGTCCGGGATCTTGAAGTGGGCGAAGACGAGGATGAAGATGAACAGGTTATCGACCGAGAGGGCCAGTTCCAGGACGTAGCCGGCGGCGAACAGCTGGGCGTCCTCCGGACCGCGCCAAGCGGACAGCAGGAAGCCAAACGCGACGGCCAGGGCGACCCAGACGACGCACCACGCCACCGCCTCCTTGAAGGAGGGCTTGTGGTCGGTCTTATTGAAGACCCCCAGGTCGAGGGCCAGCATGCTCACCACGAAGCCGAGGAAGGCCACCCAGGCCCACGCTGGAATCACCAAAGCAGCATCGGCGAGGACGGAAACGGGAAGGACCATGCATTAGAAGTTGGCTGAAACGGAGGGGAGTCAAGCCAGCCCGCTGATGCGGGCTTGCCCGCCCGCCCGGGAGCACGCTTAATCGGCACCGCGTTCCCGTAGTTCAACGGATAGAACATTGGTTTCCTAAACCGAGGATGTGGGTTCGATTCCCGCCGGGGACAGCGCCGCGCCGGACCGGACTCAGTGCCCCTTGAGACGATACCCTTGGATGCGGGTGTTCGCCGAGCGACGGTAGATTTCTTCCAGGTCCTTGAGGGACATGAACGTCCACGGCGCCAGGATGCTTTCTCCGTTCTTGGTCAGGACGATGTCGTCCGCGACCTGGACGCAGGTGTGCAGGCCTTCGCCGTTATCCAGGAAGCATAGGACGTCGCCGAACTTGAACGGCGGGTCGATGGCCACGTACCCCGCGAGCAGATGCTCGGACGCCTTGGCGCTGTCGAGGTAGAGGTCCTTGGGCTCCTCTTCGAAGAAATTGAGCGACGTCCAATGGCAATCCGGCAGGCGACCTTTCAAGCCCATCGCGGCGGTGGGAAAAGTATAGACGCGACGGCGGGCCAAGGTCGGCAGAAACTGGGTGATGTCGATCATCTGCGGCGCCCGACGGCGCGTGATCGCCACGAGGAAGGGCGCGCGCTCGGCGTTCAGGGTGCCGGCGCTCCAATAGTCGATGAACTCCGCGCGGCCCTCCTTGAGCGGGAGCTTGAGTTCGACCAGCAGACTGCGGACGCGTGTGATCGTGCGGAAGACCGCGGCGATCTCTTCGGAATTCTTCGCCAAAGTCAGGAGGGCCTGGATGTCGCTGAAGACCAAGGCCGAACCCCGGCGCCAGAGTAGCTTGCGCAATAGTTCCTGCTGCGGCTTGGTGATCTCCGTTTCGGACAACCAATCTTCGACGTCCCCGCCATGGATGAAGACCGGGTCGCGTTGGTATTCGTTCGCGGCCGACTTCGCCAGCTCGGCATAAAGGGCGGAGCGGGCTTCCTGGCTGACCGCCAAGAGATCCTCCACCTTCGGCAGGACGACCACGCTGTTGCCGCTGGCGACCACCTGGGTCGGGCTCAGCAGGCGGCCGATGACCGCGGCAGGCAGGCCGGCCTTCTCCATGATTTCCCGGACGCCTCTCTCGGTGGTCTGCTCGAAGGTCCAGCGGGTCACCGACGACGGCTTGGCGACGATGGCCAGGATGTTCTCCGGCGGCTCCAAGTAGACGGTGCGGACCTGCAGTTCACCCCAAGGACCCGGCTTCGCGACCCAGGCGGGCTCGGCCGCGAACAAGCCTGCGGCGCCGAGACATAAGGCGGAGATGAGCGCAAAGCGAAGTGACGACCTGAAGGACACAATGTTTTAACATCCGTAAAACCCCGAAGTTCCAACTAAAATATTGCCGACACCCGCCTGTCCACAGCGGCGAAGGATTCGCATTGTAGAGGCGTGGCTTCCGCCGCAGGGATAGAAAGGACCTTTCCCGTGACCCGACCCAAAGCCAAGAAGCCCGCTCCCGCCCGCCGCAGTGCCAAGCCCGCCGGCCGGCGGACCGTCAAACCGACCAGGCGGCAGGCGGACGCCGCCTCGACCTCCACCCCGGAAGCCGCCAAGGCCCAGCCGA
>CAXNHL010000073.1:0-6501 GCA_964202105.1 Opitutales bacterium
ACCAACCGCCTGGCCGACGGCACCGTGCAGGGCTTCCTGCTGAAGCCGATGAACTGCCCGCACCACATCCGCATCTACGCTTCGCAGCCGCACTCCTATCGCGACCTCCCGGTGCGCCTCGCCGAATTCGGCACGGTCTACCGCTGGGAGCAGTCGGGTGAGCTGAGCGGCATGACCCGCGTCCGCGGCTTCACCCAGGACGATGCCCACCTCTTCTGCACCGAAGACCAGGTCCTGCCGGAAGTCCTCGGTTGCCTCGAGCTCGTGAAGATCGTCCTCAAGACGCTCGGCCTGAACGATTATCGTGTGCGCGTCGGCCTCCGTAATCCTGACTCCGCCAAGTATACCGGCACGGCCGAGAACTGGGACAAGGCCGAAGCCGCCTGTCGTAGCGCCGCCGCTACGCTGGGCGTGGCCTTCTCCGAAGAACCCGGTGAAGCCGCGTTCTACGGACCGAAGATCGACTTCGTCGTCAAGGATGTCATCGGCCGCGAATGGCAGCTCGGCACGGTGCAGGTCGACTTCAACCTGCCGGAGCGTTTCGACCTCACCTACAACGGCGCCGATAACAAGCCGCACCGCCCGGTGATGATCCACCGCGCTCCCTTCGGTTCCATGGAGCGCTTCGTCGGCATCCTCATCGAGCACTTCGCCGGCGACTTCCCGACCTGGCTCTCGCCGGAGCAGGTGCGCCTCATCCCGCTCAACGACGACCTCAACGCCGATTGCGAGGCCATGGCCGAGGTCCTCAAGGCCGCCAAGATCCGTTGCAGCGTCGACGGTTCGTCCGACAAGCTCGGCGCCAAGATCCGCCGCGCCGAGATGTCCAAGGTCCCGCACATGCTCGTCGTGGGCGCCAAGGAAAAGGAAGCCGGTGTGGTCAATGTCCGCTCCCGCGCCGATAAGTCCTTCGAAGGCAACCGCACCCTGGCCGATTTCGTGGCCCTGGTGTCCGCCGAAGTCGCCGAACGTCGCCTCAAGGCGCACGTCCCGACGGCCCCGGCCGCACCCCAGGCCTGACCGACACGCCGTTTTCACGGACTCCCCGGGGAACTGAGGTTGCCCGGAGGGGTCCTTTGAGCCTATACCCAAACCATGAGCCAGCCCCGTTCCTCCTCGCGTCGTGACTTCCTGAAGTTCGCCGGTCTCGGCAGCCTCGTCTTCGGAGCCGGCTCCGCCCGCGCCCTCGGCGCCGACGGCCGCGAGGCCTCCGCTAACTCCGCCAAGCGCCAGGCTAAGAACGTGATCTTCATGGTCTCCGACGGCATGTGCTTCTCGGTGCTCACCGCGGCGCAGACCTACCTCACCCGCACGGAGAAGCGTTCGTCGCATTGGATGAAGATGTATGCCGAACGCCCCGTCGTCCGCTCGCTCTGCGAGACCGACTCCGCCAGCGGCATCGTGACCGACTCCGCTGCCGCCGCCAGCTGCTGGGGCATCGGTGAGCGCATCGACAACGGCGTGCTGAACATCACTCAGGACGGCCGCAAGCCCGTCACGCTCGTGCAGAAGATGAACGCCGCCAAGAAGCGCTGCGGCCTCGTCACCACCGCCACCGCCACGCACGCGACCCCGGCCGGCTTCGCCGTCACCGTGGCCAAGCGCTCCGACCAGAAGGCCGTCGCCGCCCAGTATCTCGAGCGCGGCGTCGACGTCGTCCTCGGCGGCGGCACGCAGTATTTCAACGATGATCTGCGGGCCGCCTACCGTAAGGCTGGCTACGGTATCGCCCTCGACCGCGACCAGCTCCTGGCCGACGCCGGCCAGGCGCCGCTGCTGGGTCTTTTCAGCAAGAGCCACATCCCCTTCGAGATCGACCGCCTGAACTCGGCCGAACTCAAGGCTTCGACGCCCACGCTCGCCGAGATGACCAAGGTCGCCCTGCAGCGTTTGAGCTCCGCTCCGGAAGGATTCTTCCTGATGGTCGAAGGCGGTCGCATCGACCACGCCGCCCACGGCAACGACGGCGCCGCCGCCATCCGCGACCAGGTCGCCTTCGACGAGGCCATCGCCACCGTCCTCGCTTTCGTCGATAAGCACCCGGACACCTTGCTCATCGTCACGACCGACCACGGCACCGGCGGTTTCAACGTCAACGGTCTCGGTAACGAAGACTTCATCTCCACGGCTCCTTCCTACTCCGAATCCTCCCCGGCCTTCGATCGGATGACGGCGTTCACCTCGTCGCTCGAACTGCTTGCCACCAAGACCAAGGGCAAGGCCGCCAAGGATTTCGTCGGCGCCGCCGAGCAGGCGACCGGCCTGAAGTTCTCGGCCGAGGACCGCGCCAAGATCGTTTCGACGAAGACGCTCTCCGCCGCGCTCATGAAGTACACCTCGATCGGCTGGACCAGCAAAAACCACACCGGCGAGATGGTGGAGTTCTGCTCGAGCGGCCCGGGCTCCCAGCTCTTCACCCCGCACCTGCGTAACGACCAGGTGCACGCGAAGATCCTGCAGGCGACCGGCGTGGCCTGAGGGCGGGGTGTATGGCCAACAAAAAGGGCGTCCTTGCGGACGCCCTTGGTCGTGCTCGGCCTTTCGGCTTAGAGCTTGTTGTACTTAACGCCGCAGCCGTAGGGCTTGGTGC
Source organism: Opitutales bacterium (assembly GCA_964202105.1). Taxonomy (GTDB): domain Bacteria; phylum Verrucomicrobiota; class Verrucomicrobiia; order Opitutales; family UBA953; genus UBA953. The sequence continues at coordinate 2,591 of CAXNHL010000073.1, forward strand.
TGGTGACTTCGGGGGCCTTGCCTTCCTTCACGGCCTTGACGGCGGCGAGGACGTAGTTGTTGGCCTTCTCGATGTCAGCGGACTTGGCGGAGGAGATGCTGTCGATCGCGCCCTTGTAGACGAGGGTGCCCTTGCCATCGATGACGAAGCAGTGCGGGGTCACCTTGGCGTCGTACGCGCGGCCGATGCTCTGGTTGGCGTCCTGGACGACGGTGCCGGGGTAGTAGGTGGCGGACTCGAGCTTGTGGCCGCCGGTGTTGATGACGAGCCAGACGGCGCCGGAGGCGACGACTTCCTTCTGGAATTCCTGCATCTTGCCGCCTTCGTAGAACTTCTTCACGAACGGGCAGCCGGGGTTGTACCATTCGAGGACGACGGTCTTGCCCTTGAAGTCGGCGAGGCTGACGGTCTTGCCGTCGAGGGTCTTGCCGGTGAAGTCAGGAGCAGGCTGGCCGACTTCCGGAGCGGCGAACGAGACGACGGCCATGAGGCAGGCGAGGAGGGTGGGGAGGATACGCATGGTGTGGAGGGTAGGTCTTGTTGTGTAGGGGTTGATTCACACTTTTCAACCCCATCGCGGGCGGGAGGTTCTATAAATCTGTCGAAACCTCTCGTTTTTACATGGTTTTGACTCATGGGTTGCCAAATTGACCGAAAACCCCGAATTAATCCTGCGTATGGCTGACGCCCGTTCCATCGCCTTGGTCTGCGCCAACGAAGCTTCCCTCTGGGCGGAGCTGCAGGCCCGTGCGTCCGTCGTCGCCCAGGCCGAGCCGGCCTTGGCGCCGATGCTCCATCGCTACGTCCTCGACCGTTCCGGTTTCGGCGAGGGCATCATCCAGCGCTTGGCGGAACGGATCACACCCACCGGCCAGGATCTCCCCGTCGTCCTCCGCGTCCTCGGCGAGGCTGTCGCGTCCGATCGCGAAGTGCTTTCGCAGATGCGCGCCGACATCCGTGCCACCCTCGAACGTGACCCGGCGACCGAGCACGCGCTCATCCCGTATCTTTGGTATAAGGGCTTCCACGCCATCTCGACGCATCGTCTGGCGCACGCGCTCTGGAAGGCCGGCCGCAAGGAGCTCGCCACGCACCTGCAGTCGCTCGTCTCGGAGCACCTGGCCGTCGACATCCATCCCGCCGCCCGTTTCGGCGTCGGCATCTTGCTCGACCACGCCACTGGCTTCGTCGCCGGCGAGACCAGCGTCGTCGCCGACAACGTCTCTTTCCTGCATGAGGTCACCCTCGGCGGCACGGGCAAGGCCCGCGGTGACCGTCACCCGAAGATCCGCTCCGGCGTGCTCGTCGGCGCGGGCGCCAAGATCCTCGGCAACATCACCATCGGCGAAGGCGCCAAGATCGGCGCCGGCTCCGTCGTCCTCAAGGACGTCGCCGCCCATACCAGCGTGGCCGGCGTGCCCGCCGTCGTGATCGGCCAGACCACCGTCGACGCCCCGGCGCTCGACATGGATCACTCGCTCTAGGCCATGCCTCACTCCCGGCCAGCGCAGGAACGTCCCGGCGACGCCCGCGTCCTGGACTGCCTCTACCGCGTCGGCGCGTTCGTCAACGCCACCGAAGATCCGCGGGAGGCGCTCGATTTCATCTTGGAGGAGATCGTCCGCACGCTCGGCGCTTCCAGCGCGTCCATCGCGCTCGTCGAGCCCGCCACGGGGTCGCTGCGCATCGAGGTCAGCAACGGACTCGACGCCGATTCCACCGGGAAGATCATCGAGCAAGGGCAGGGCATCACCGGCTGGGTGGCCCTCTACGCCAAACCGCAGCGGATCCCCGACGTCTCGAAGGATCCGCGTTACGTCGAGATCCGGAAGGGAATCCGTTCCGAACTGGCCGTCCCGATGGAACTCATGGGGAACGTGATCGGTGTCGTGAACTGCGATTCCGACCGGCTCGACGCGTTCTCCGAACAGGACGTCGCTTTCCTCTCGTTGCTGACCAACGAAGCCTCGAAGGCCGTCGGTCGTATCTGGTTGCTCCGGCAGCTTCGCTCCAAGGCCGCCCAGTTGGAAGCGCTTGTGCGCGCCGCCCAGGGTCTCGCCCGGGAACGTGACGAGCCCGGTATCTCGCTGGACCTGGCCCGGCATACGCGCGCTCTCCTCGGGACCCGTGCCTGCGCCTATTATAATCTCGTCGACGACGTGCTGCACCTGCGCAGCGTCGACGGCGACCTCGGCGCCTCGGCCCTCGCCCCGAGCATCGCGCTCAATCGGACCTCCCTTGGTACGGTGGTCACCCGCGGACGCTCGGTCGTGGTGCCCCTCGCCGGCAAGACCGAGGAGCATCTCTTCACCCGCCTCTCCGAGCCGGTGGCCTCGTCTTCGTTACTCGCCGTACCGGTGCGCTACGAAGACGACACCTTCGGCGTGCTCCTCTGCGTGGCGATGGGGGCGTATCGTTTCTCCGACGACGACAAGCATCTCGTCGCGGCGCTGTCTTCGTTCGGCGCCTCCTCGATTCAGAACGCCCGGCTCTACGCCAAGGTCTTCACCGTCGAGGAAGGCCTGCGTCGCAGCGAGCGCCTGACCGCCCTTGGTTTGCTTTCAGCCGAGGTCGCGCACGAGATTCGCAATCCGCTCACGGTCATGAAGCTGCTTTCGGACACGCTCTCCCAAGGGATGGCCACCGACGATCCGAAGATGGAGGACCTCGGGGTCATGCGGGAGAAGATTGCCCATATGGAAGGCGTCGTCTCGCGCGTGCTTGGCATGAGTAAGGCCCAGTCCGGCGCCTTCCGCACCCTCGACCTGCGTCAGGCGGCCGAGAACGCCTCCTTGTTGCTCCGGCTCAAACTCCAGCAGCTCGGCGTGAAGGTCGACATCGAGTGCGCGGAAGCCCTCCCGCTCGTCGAAGGTAATCCGGGTCAGATCCAGCAGATCTTCCTGAACCTCATGATGAACGGCGTGCAGGCCATGGTCGGCGGCGGCACGCTCTCTCTCCGGTTGGGTGTCGAGCCGGGTCAGCAGGGTGACGTCGTCTCGGTGCGCATCACCGACACCGGCACGGGTATCCCGCCCAAGATCCTACCTAAGATCTTCGAATCTTTCTTCACCAGCCGCGAAGACGGCACCGGACTCGGGCTCGCCATCGTGAAGCGCATCCTGCGCGACCATCGCGGCGACATCGTCGTCGAGTCGACCGCTCCCGGCGGGACCACCTTCAAGTTCTGGGTGCCGGCGGTGAAGTGAGCAGGCGCTTCACCGCCGTCCAGACGACGGGGATGAAGGAGACCACGACCACGATCAGGATGACCTTGTGCAGCTGGTCGGCCAGGGGCGTGCCGCCGAGCCAGTGGCCCAGCCAGACGAGCGAATTAATCCAGAGGATGCCGCCGAGGATGTTCCAGCGTAGGAAGCGGGTGGGGGCCATCTCACCCATGCCGGCGGCGAAAGGCACGAAGGTGCGCATCAGCGGCACGAAGCGGGCGAGCACGATCGCGAGCGGCCCTTTCTCGGCGAAGTAATCCCGGGCCGCCACGAGATGCCGGCGCTTATACCACCAGGTGTCCGGCTTCGATTCCATGGTCTTGCCGTATTTCCGGCCGAGCCAGTAGCCGGTCTGGTCGCCGACGATCGAGGCGATGGTCAACGCGGCGGTCAGCTCCCAGGGGCTGAAGTAGGCCGGGCGCTCGCCGTTGGCGATCGAGAGGACTCCGGCCGTCACGAGCAGGGAGTCTCCGGGCAGGAAGAAGCCGGCGAGCAGGCCGGTCTCGGCGAAGATGATCAGGCACATCAGGCTGATGCCGCCGACTTCGATGGTCTGCCGCAGTCCTTCGGCGGTGTGCAGGTGCGACCAGAAAGAGCTCAACCAGGATTCCATGCCGTGGAGTAGGACGGAAGCGGCGGATTGGCAATCACCCTTGAACGCCGGAGGCTTTCCCATCACGTTGGTTT
>CAXNHL010000074.1:0-6458 GCA_964202105.1 Opitutales bacterium
GGGATGCCGTGCTTCACCGCGAGGGCGATGACCTTGCGCCAGTTCTTCTGGGCCTTCTTGACCGTCTTCTTGAAGTACGGGTCGAGGAGGAGGTTGGCCAGGCGAGGCTTCTTGCCGAAGGCCTCGGTGATCTTCTGGAGGAAGCGGGCGCGGATGATGCAACCGCCGCGCCAGATCTGGGCGATCTCGCCGAAGTTGAGCTTCCACTTGTATTCGTTCTGCGCCTCGCGCATGAGCTGGAAGCCCTGGGAGTAGGAGCAGATCTTGGAGCAGTAGAGGGCGTCGCGGATCTGTTCGATGATCTTGGCCTTGTCGGGATTGGTCATCGCGCGCTTCGGGCCGCGCAGGGCCTTGGCGGCGGCGACGCGCTCGTCCTTCACGGCGGAGAGGCAGCGGGCGAAGACGGCTTCGGCGATGGTCGGAGCAGCGACGCCCATGTCGAGGGCGTTGGCGCTCGTCCACTTGCCCGTGCCCTTCTGGCCGGCGGTGTCGAGGATGACGTCGACCAGCGGCACGCCGGTCTCGGGGTCCTTCTGCTTGAGCACCTTGGCGGTGATCTCGATGAGGAAGGAGTTCAGGTCGCCCTTGTTCCATTCTTCGAAGGTGGAGCCGATCTCGTCCGGGGTCATGCCCAGGAGGCCGCGCATGAGGTCGTAGGCTTCGCAGATCATCTGCATGTCGCCGTACTCGATGCCGTTATGGACCATCTTGACGTAGTGGCCGGCGCCGTCGGGGCCGATATGGGCCACGCAGGGGACGCCGCCTTTGATGGGCTTGCCGGGAGTCGCGCCGGTGAGTTCGACGCCGGTGACGGCATCGACCTTCGAGGCGACGGCTTCCCAGATGGGCTTGAGCTCGGCCCAGGCGGCGGCATCGCCACCGGGCATGAGGGACGGGCCGAAACGGGCGCCTTCTTCGCCGCCGGAGACGCCGGAGCCGATGAAGCGCAGGCCCTTGGCCTTGAGTTCGCGTTCGCGGCGGATGGTGTCCGTCCAGAGGGCGTTGCCGCCGTCGATGATGATGTCGCCCGGCTCGAAGACCGCGGCGAGCTCGTTGATCACGGCGTCGGTCGGTCCGCCGGCCTTGACGAGGATGACGGCCTTACGGGGCTTCTTCAGGGAGGCGGCGAAGTCCTTCATGGTGGGGCAGCCGGTCAGCTTGCCCGGAGTCTTCGGGTTTTCCTTCACGAACTCGTCGGTCTTGGCGGTCGTGCGGTTATAGACCGAGATCGCGAAGCCGTGGTCGGCGATGTTGAGGGCGAGGTTCTGACCCATGACGGCCAGACCGATGAGACCAATGTCGGATTGCATAAGAGGTGCCAATGCGAACCCCCGTCGGCAGGCATGGCAAACAAGAAAAGGGTCGGTTTCGCCTAAAAGGACCCCTTTTCGACCCGACCGAGCCGCCTTTCCCCTCGCCTCATCCGACAGCCTTCTCATCGTCCATCGCTGTCATGTCCCAGCTCGTCGGCAAACGCATCACCCTCGGGGTCACCGGCTCCATCGCCGCCTACAAGGCTGCGGACCTGACCTCGCAGCTCGTCAAATACGGCGCGGAGGTCCAAGTGGTCATGACCAAGGGCGCCACCCAGTTCATCACCCCGATGACCCTCCAGGTGCTCTCCCGCCGGCCGGTGGCGTTCGACCTCTGGGCCGAGGGCGCCAATTCCGTCCCGGGACACATCGAGATCGCCGATTCCTCCGACCTGCTCCTCGTCGCGCCCCTCTCGGCCAACGTCCTCGCGGAGTTCGCCCACGGCCTCGCCCCTGATCTGCTGACCAGCATCTACCTCGCCACCCGCGGCCCAGTCCTCCTCTGCCCGGCGATGAACGGCAAGATGTACGAACACCCGGCCACGCAGGCTAACCTGAAGACCCTCCGCTCCCGCGGCCACGCCGTGGTCGAGCCGGCCGAAGGCATGCTGGCCTGCGGCTATGAAGGCGTCGGCAAGCTGGCGCCGGTCGAAGAGATCGTGAGCCGCGTGCTTTCGATCCTGGGCTGAGTCGATGGATCCCCGCGCCATCCGCCAGCGTCTCGCGGCTTCGGCGAAGGAGCTGGGCTTCGACGCCTTCGGGGTCGCGCCGGTCGAGGTCGACGTACGCGCGGACTACTTCAAGAAGTGGATCGCCGACGGGATGCACGGCGATATGGCCTGGCTGGCGCGTAATCCGGACCGTCGCACCGACGCCCGCAAAGTGCTGCCCGAAGCCCGCAGCCTGGTCGTAGTGGGCCTGAACTATTACCAGCCGCATCCGCCCGCGGGCTACCGCATCGCGAAATACGCGCTGGGCGGGGATTACCACGACGTGATCCTCGAACGCCTGAAGCAACTGTGCGTCGTGATGGCAACCTTCGGGGGCGAACAGAAGCCCTACGTCGACACCGGCCCGGTGCTCGAAAAACCCGTCGCGGCCGCCGCCGGCCTCGGCTGGCAGGGTAAGAGCACGATCCTCATCCACCGCGGCGCGGGTACCTGGCTCTTCCTCGGCGTCATCCTGACGACCCTCGAACTGGAAGCCACCACCGCCAAGGAGCCGGATCGCTGCGGCTCCTGCACCCGTTGCATCGACGCGTGCCCGACCTCCGCGATCATCGCGCCTTATCAGATGGATGCGCGCAAGTGCCTCGCCTACCTGACCATCGAGCACAAGGGCGCCATCCCGGTCGAGTATCGCGAAGCCCTCGGCGACCGCGTCTTCGGCTGCGATGACTGCCTCGATGTCTGCCCATGGAACAAGTGGGCCGTCGCCACCCGCGAAGCCCACTTCGCCCCGCGTCCGCACCCGCCGCTCCGCGAGACGCTGGCCTGGACGGACGCACAGTTCTTGGAGCATTTCAAAGGCACGCCGGTCGAACGCCTCGGCCTCGCCCGCTGGCGGCGCAATGCGCTTACCGTCCTCGGCAATGTCGGGACGTCGGCCGACCTGCCCGCCGCCGAGGCGCAGCTCGCCTCCGCGGATCCGATGGTCGCCGAGCACGCCGCCTGGGCCGTCGACCGTCTCCGCGTCCGTTGAACCTACGGGTTGCCTCGGACGGAGGGAGCCTCCTAATGGGAGCCGTGACTCTCGCTCAAGCTTACTACGCGCTCGCCGCCTTCCTGCTCCTGGCCGGCTGGCTGATCGTCACCGACGCCGCCGTGCTCCGCACCTTCCGTCGTTCGAAAGGCGCGACCTATCTGCTCGGTCTCGCCGCCATCGCTTGGTTCGCCTGGTGGCTCGTGAACATCCCCGACGCGGATCTCGCCGGCATCAACCGAACCTGGGTCCTCGCGGGCTTCCTCGGCGCCAGTTTGGCGACCTTCGTATACATGCCCGACTTCCTGTCCGTGCGTGCCCTGGGCGCGCTGATGCTTTTCCTCGCCCGCGCCACGCTCGACGGAGGCTACCGCCAGCTTCCGCACAGCCTGTTGGATGCCTCGGTCAGCTACGGCGTCCTCGTCCTCTTCGGCTTCTGGTGGGCCTGTTCCCCGCCGGTGTTCTGCCGCCAATGCGACTGGGTCCTCGCCACTTCCGGTCGTCGTAACGTGGTCGGCGGCCTGAGCCTGCTCCTCGGTCTCGCCTGCGTGGCGCAGTCCTTCGACCTCCCGTGAGCCGCGCGCTCCTCATCGTCGTCTCGGGCCCTGCCGGCAGCGGCAAGACCACGCTTTGCTCCAGCCTGACCGGCGCCTGCCCGCAGGGCATCCGTCGCGTGATCACGTGCACCACGCGCGCTCCGCGGCCCGGCGAAGTCGACGGCGTCGACTACCATTTCCTCACACGTGAGAGCTTCGAGCAGCAGGTCGCCGCCGGCGTCTTCCTCGAACACGCCCACGTCCACGGCAATCTCTATGGTCCGCGTGCGGCCGACGTCGCCGCCCATCTCGGCGCGGGCTTCGACGCGCTTCTGAACGTCGACGTGCAGGGCGCCGCCACGATCCGCGCCAAGGGCGTCGCCGACCCTCGTCTCGCCGCCGCCCTCGTCACGGTCTTCATCCGCGTCAGCGACCGCACCGAACTCCGTCGCCGGCTCACGGGCCGCGGCACCGACCCGGCCGATGAGATCGACCGGCGCGTCGCCGCCGCCGAAGAGGAGCTCCGCCACGCCGGTTCTTATCAGCACGTGATCGAGAGCGGCACCCGCGAAGCCGATTTCACCGCCTTGCTCGCCATCTACCACGCCGAGAAGGCCCGCCGCTCGTGATGGAGAAGAACGACATCGCGTCCGTCCTCGACGAGATCGCCACCTTCATGGAACTGACGGGCGAGAACCCGTTCAAGATCCGCGCCTACTCCGCCGGCGCCCGCATCCTCGAGAACATGACCGAGGACCTCGGTGAGCTGATCGACGGTGGCAAGCTGGCCGAAATCCCTGGTCTCGGCGAGGCGCTCGTCGATAAGATCACGACGCTCCGCCGCGACGGCGTCCTGCCGTTCCACCAGAAGCTGAAGGCTTCGATCCCCGCCGGCCTCCTCGAGGTGATGCAGATCCCTGGCCTCGGCCCGAAGAAGGTCCGCGCGCTCTGGACGCAGCTTGCGGTCGAAGACCTCGCGAAGCTGAAGGAGGTCTGCGAATCCGGCGCGGTCGCCGAGCTCAAGGGCTTCGGCGCGAAGACGCAGGAGAAGATCCTCGAGGGCATCAAGAATCGCATCGCCTACGGCAAGCGCCACCGCTGGTACGAAGCGGCCGCCATCGCCGAACCGATCCTCGCGGGCCTCCGCGCGCTCCCGCAGGTCTCGCTCGCCGAATCCGCCGGTTCGCTCCGCCGCGCCCGCGAGACGGTCGGTGACCTCGACTTCCTCGTGGCCTCGTCGGAACCCAAGCCGATCATGGACTGGTTCGTCGCCTACCCGGGCGTGAAGGAAGTCACCGCCCACGGCGAGACGAAGTCCAGCGTGCGCTTCGAGAACGGCCTCCAGGCCGACCTCCGCGTCGTCCCGGCCGAGCAGTTCTATTTCGCGCTCCATCACTTTACGGGTTCCAAGGAGCATAACGTCGCCATGCGCCATCGCGCGCTCGGCCGCGGGCTCAGCATGAGCGAGTGGGGCTTCAAGTCCGTCGACGAGAAGACCCCCGCGCCCGGCGCCGCCAGCGAAGAAGAAGTCTTCCGCGCGCTCGGCCTGCCGTGGATCCCGCCGGAGCTCCGCGAGGGCAACGGCGAGATCGACGCCGCCGAAGCGGGCAAACTGCCGAAGCTCGTCCAGTTCGCCGACCTGCGCGGTGTCTTCCATAATCACACCACGGAATCCGACGGCGACCATACGCTCGATCAGATGGCCGCCGCGGCTGAAGCCCACGGCTGGGAATACCTCGGTATCTCCGATCACTCGAAGTCCAGCTTCCAGGCCGGCGGCCTCGACGAGACCCGCCTCGGAAAGCAGCTCGAGGATATCGCGAAGCTCAACGCCTCGCAGAAGTATCGCGTGCGCGTGCTCTCGGGCAGCGAGGTCGATATCCTCAAGGACGGCGCGCTCGACTTCGCGGACGATGTCCTCGCCCGCCTCGACTTCGTCGTGGCCTCGGTGCACAACCTTTTCACCCTGGACCGCGAGGCGCAGACCGCCCGCATCATCAAGGCCATCGAGAACGAGCACGTCGACATGGTCGGCCACCTCACCGGTCGCCTCCTCAATAAGCGTGAACCCTACGACGTCGATATCGCCAAGGTCATCGACGCCGCCGCGGCCAACGACACCATCATCGAGCTGAACGCCAACCCGTGGCGCCTCGACCTCGACTGGCGTTGGTGGCGCCGCGCCGCCGAGAAGGGCGTGCTCTGCTCGATCAATCCCGACGCCCACGACACCGACCAGCTGGCCTTCGCCGCCCATGGCGTGCGCATCGCCCGCAAGGGTTGGCTGACGCCGGAGCAGGTGCTCAATACGCGGACGCTCCCGGAAGTGCTGCGCTGGCTGGGACGCTGAGCGCTCCTTACGGCTCGCCCTGCGGGCGCCGCCCGTCCTATCCTGCCGCATGCTGCACGATAAGCGCCGTCTGCTCCTCATCGCCGGACCTTGCTCTCTCGAATCCGAGGCCAACTGCCGGACCGTCGCCACGGAGCTCAAGGCCCTGGCCGCCCGTCACCCGGAACTGAACATCATCTTCAAGGGTTCTTACGACAAAGCTAACCGCACCTCGCTCGGCGGCGACCGTGGTCCCGGCATGCAGGCCGGCCTCGACCTCCTCGCGATGGTGAAGAAGGACTACGGCTTCAACGTCCTGACCGACATCCACGGCCCCGAGCAGTGCGCAGCCGTCGGCAAGGTCGTCGATGTCCTGCAGATCCCGGCGTTCATGTGCCGTCAGACGGACCTCCTCGTCGCCGCCGCCAAGACCGGTAAGGTCGTGAACGTGAAGAAGGGCCAGTTCCTTTCGCCGTTCGAGATGCGCTTCGTGGTCGATAAGCTCGAAGGCGCCAAGGCCGCCGAGATCTGGCAGACCGACCGCGGCACGACTTTCGGCTACCAGAACCTGGTCGTCGA
>CAXNHL010000075.1:0-6362 GCA_964202105.1 Opitutales bacterium
TCGGCTACGTGGCGCACGCGCTCGATTCGACGCCCGCCGAATCCTTGCTCATCGGCTCTGCCACGGACAGCACCGAGACCCGCCCCGCCCTCCTCCGGGCCGCCGCTTCGCTGGCGAAGGACGGGCGTCCCTGCCTGCTCGCCGGTGACACCGACGGCTCCGTCGATCGGCTCAACGCCGAGGTCGCCAACGCCAAGATCCGCGGCTTCGCGCCACGCATCACGCCCGGACGCTTCGGCGGCGGCATCCTCATCGCCCCGGACAAGCTGCCCGGCCTGCTCAAGGACGGCCTGCTCCTGCTGACCGAACGCGAGCTCTTCGGCCGACGCAAACGTCCGCTCGCCGTCCTGCCGCGCCGCCGCACCGCCATCCGCGCCGCCGTCGGCCGCGCCCTCGACTTCGGCGAACTCGCCGACGGCGACGCGCTCGTGCACGCCACGCAGGGCGTCTGTCTCTTCCGCGGCATCAAGGCGCACGAGCACGACGGGCGCACCGAGGATTTCATCGGCCTGGAGTTCGCCCTGAAATCGATGCTACACCTGCCCGTGCGGGAGTCGCATCTCCTGACGCGCTACATCGGCATCGGCCGGGCCGTCCCGAAACTCTCCAAACTCGGCGGAGGCGGCTGGGAGAAGTCGCGCAAGGCCGCCGAGAAGGCCACCGCCGACCTCGCCGCACAACTGCTGGCGATGCAGGCCGCCCGCTCGACCAAGCCCGGTATCACGCACCCGAAGGACGCGGACAACGCCTGGATGGGGGAATTCGAACGATCCTTCCCGCATCGCGAGACGCCGGACCAGACCCGCGCGATCATCGACGTGAAAGCGGACATGGAGCGCCCCGCGCCCATGGACCGGCTCGTCAGCGGCGACGTCGGCTTCGGCAAGACCGAGGTCGCCCTGCGCGCTGCGTTCAAATGCGTCCTCGGCGGACGTCAGGTCGCGATCCTCGCGCCCACGACCGTCCTCGCGCAGCAGCACTTCGAAAGCTTCAAGGAGCGCCTCGCGCGCTGGCCCGTCTCCGTGGAACTCCTGAGCGGATACCGCACCGCCAAGCAGAAGGCCGACGTCCGGGCGCGCGCCGCGGCCGGGACCGTCGACGTCGTCGTCGGCACCCACGCCCTGCTCTCTGACGGCACGAGCTTCGGCCGACTCGGCCTCGTCATCATCGACGAAGAGCACCGGTTCGGCGTTCGCCACAAGGAACGCCTCAAGGAGCTGCGTACCGAGGTGGACGTGCTCGCGATGAGCGCGACGCCCATCCCACGCACGCTCTACCTCGCGCTCGTCGGCGCGCGCGACCTGAGCGTGATCGAGACCCCGCCGCGGGAACGTCTGCCCATCCGCACCATCGTGCGCAGTTACGACGAGAAACTCGTCCGCGACGCCGTGAAGGCCGAGCTCGCCCGCGGCGGCCAGGTCTTCTACCTGCATAATCGCGTCGAGACGATCCAGGCCGTCGCCGAACGCCTCGCCGCGCTCGTACCCAAGGCACGCATCATCGTGGGCCACGGCCAGATGCCCGCCGGCCAGCTCGAGGAGGTCATGTCGGCCTTCGTCGCCGGCGAGTTCGACGTGCTCGTCTGCACGACCATCATCGAGACCGGCTTGGACATTCCGAACTGCAACACGCTCATCATCGAAGGCGCTGACCGGTTCGGTCTGGCGCAACTCTACCAGCTGCGCGGTCGCGTGGGCCGCTTCAACCGCCAGGCCTACGCCTACCTCTTCCTCCATCGGCACGCCGCGCTGGTCGGCACGGCGCACCGACGCCTATCGGCCATCCGTCAGTATAACCAGCTCGGCGCCGGCTTCCGCATCGCCATGCGCGACCTCGAACTACGCGGCGCCGGCAACATCCTCGGGGCGGCCCAGAGCGGCCACGTCGCGAGCGTCGGCTTCGACCTCTATTGCCAGCTCCTCCGCCGGAGCGTCGCGAAGCTCCGCGGCGACAAGGGCGCGGTGATCGAACGATGCGAAGTCCAACTGGACTTCATCGACCACACCCAAGCCGCGCTGGGCACTGAACAGACGAATAGCAGCGACGGCGAGGTACCCCTGCTCACCGCCACCCTGCCCGCGGACTGGATTCCCGAGACGCGCCTGCGGATCGAAGCCTTCCGCCGGATCGCGCTCGCCCTGGACGCCGCCGAGGTGGCCGAACTGAGGACCTCGCTCAAGGACCGTTATGGCAAACTACCCCCGGAAGCGGACGCCTTGCTCAGCCTGGCTGAGATCCGTTGCCTGGCGGAGGACAAATGCGTCATTTCGGTGACGACCGACGGGGCCGTCATCCGCTGCCTATCGGCAGCTGGAGGCCGCGCGCCGGAGCCTATTCTCGTGGGCAATCGGTTTCCCCGCTTGACCGTGCGAGACCCCCTGCGGAAACTGAAGGAAATCCGCGGCTTCCTCTCCAGACTGCCCGCACCCGACGTCCGATGAAATCCTTCCTTCTTTCCTGCCTGCTCGCCCTGACCGCGACCGTCGCCTCCGCCCAGCTCAAGCAGACGACCCTCGAGGAAGCGGCCGCCAAGCGCTGGTCGCAGCTGAACTCCGACCGCATCGCCGCGGACGCGGACGGCCACGGCATCACCCTCTCGGACATCCGCCGCCAGATCGATCCCATCGTCGGACAGCTCCGTGCCGCCGCCCGCTCGGACGCCGAGTTCGAGCAGGCCCTGCAGCAAGCCGCCCAGGAGACGCTCAAAACGATGGCCGAACGCCAGATCGTCATCGCCGAATTCCGGGCCAGCGCCACCGATCTCCCGAAAACCTACGTCGACACGGACATCGAGGAGACCATCCGCCGTGACTTCGGCGGCGACCGCAACCGTTTCGTCGCCTCGCTGCGGGCCGCCGGCACCACGCCGCTCGCCTACCGTAAGACCATCGAGGACCGCCTCATCTTCGAATACATGGTCGGTCAGATCCGTCGCGTCGCGTGGGACGTGAATCCCGGCAAGATCCAGGAATACTACGACAAGAACAAAGCCGACTTCGTGCGCAAGGAACAGGTCAAGCTCCGCCAGATCACGATCACGCAGGGCGCCGCTGAGAAGCCCGAGGAGACCGCCGCCCGCGCCGCGGCCTGGGCCGAAGCGCTCCGCCAGCCGGCCAAGATCGCCGAACTGCTTGCGCGCTACAAGGTGGGCGGCAAGCCCCTCACCGGTAAGGCGTCCTTCGCCGACGTGGCCGAACGCATCAGCACCGACGACTTCGCAAGCAAGGGCGGCGACGCCGGCTGGCGCAATGTCGAGGACCTCAACAAGACCGTCGTCGAAGCGGTCCGTAAGCTGAAGCCCGGCGAGGTCTCGGCCCCGCTGAAATTCGAAGTCGGCTCCGCCCCCATCTACGTCATCGTCAGCCCCGAGGCCACGCGCCCGCAGGGCTTCGCCGAGGTGAACGACCCCGAGGTCATGTCCGAGATCGAAACCAAGGTCCGGTCGATCGGCATGAAGCTCGCGATCCAGCGCTGGCTGGATGATCTGCGCGCCAAGCACTACGTCCAGGTGCGCTGAGATGGACTCCGCCCGCCGCGAACCCGCCGCCGAGACCGGCCGGGCTCCCGCCGCCCCCTTCGCTTGCCACGCCTTTCCGCGCCGCAGCGCGGGCGTATTGCTCCACCCGACCGCCCTGCCGGGCGAAGGGCCCGTCGGTTCGCTCGGCGCCGAAGCGCGCCGCTTCGTCGACGTCATCGCCGCCGCCGGTTTCTCTTGGTGGCAGGTCTGCCCGCTCGGACCGACGGGCTATGGCGACTCACCCTACCAAGCGCTCTCCGTCTTCGCCGGTAATCCTTACCTCCTCGACCTCGCCGACCTCGGCGCGCGCAAACTCCTCACGCCCGAAGAGATCGCCGCGCTGCGCCGCGGGAGCGACGGGCGCACCGACTACGGTCGCCTCTGGAATCAGCTGCGCCCCGCGCTGCAGGTAGCCGCCCGCCGCGGCACCAAGATCCTGAAGCAGAACGCCGCCTTCCTTCGCTTCCGCGAACAGCAGGCCGGCTGGCTCGGCGCCTGGTGCCGCTTCTCCGCCCTGCGCGAAGCCAACGGCTTCACCGCTCCGGACAAGTGGACGATCGACGAAGCCCCGGCCGAAGCCGTGGCCGAAGCCGAAGTCCTGCAGTTCCTGTTCGCCGAGCAGTGGAAGTCGCTCCGTGAATATGCGCACGGCAAAGGCGTCCGCTTCTTCGGCGACGAACCCATCTACGTCTCCGCCGACGGCTGCGACGCGAAGACCCGCCCCGAACTCTTCCAGCTCGACGCGCAGGGCCGGCCGACGGCCGTGGCCGGCGTGCCGCCGGATTACTTCGCCGCGGACGGACAACTCTGGGGCAATCCGCTGTATGCGTGGGATCGGCACGCCGCCGACGGCTTCGCCTGGTGGCAGGCGCGCGTCCGGCACGACCTCGAACTCTTCGACGCGATCCGCATCGACCACTTCCGCGGCATCCATGATTACTGGAGCGTCCCCGCCGGCGCCCCCAACGCGCGCGAAGGCAAATGGTACGACGGACCGGGGCTCGCCTTCACTGGCGCACTGGCCGGCCTGCCGCTCGTCGCCGAAGACCTCGGCCTGCTCTCGCCCGGCGTGGACGTGCTCCGCCAGGCTTCGGGCCTGCCCGGCATGTCGGTCCTGCAGTTCGGTTTCGGCGGTCCGCCCGAGGGCAATCCGCACTTCCCCGCGAACATCACCACGGACCGCGTCGTCTACACCGGCACGCACGATAACGACACCGTCGTCGGCTGGCACGCGCAGGCTTCCGCCGATGAGCGCGCCCGCGTGGAAGCAGTGTTCGGCGTGATGACCGCTCCGCACGTCACGCTCGCCGAAGCGGCCTTGGCCTCGCCTGGCGTGGCGGCCTTCATCCCCGTCCAGGACCTGCTTGGGCTGGGCGCCGAAGCCCGCTTCAACACCCCCGGCAACCCGCAAGGCAACTGGGGTTGGCGCATGAGCGACCTGCAGCTGACCACGCTCGCGGCGATGGCTGGCGCGTGGCGTCAGCGACTGAAGGCCGCTGGCCGGCTCAGCGCGTAAGGCGACGATACTTCGGACGGCGCGGCGTGTCTGACTCGAGACCGAGGCGCTTGCGTCGGTCTTCGAGATAGTCGCCATAGTTACCCTCGTGCCAGACCACCGTGCTATCGTCCTCAAAGGCGAGGATGTGCGTCGCCACACGGTCGAGGAACCAGCGGTCGTGGGTCACGATGACCGCGCAGCCCGCGAAACCCTCGAGGGCGTCTTCGAGGGCGCGGATCGTGTTCACGTCGAGGTCGTTGGTCGGCTCGTCGAGCAGGAGCACGTTCGCGCCGGCCTTGATGAGGCGAGCGAGATGGATGCGATTACGTTCGCCACCGGACATCACGCCGACCTTACGTTGCTGGACGTCGCCCGTGAAACCGAAGCGGGCCGCGTAGGCGCGGGCCGGGACCATGATCTTACCGAGGTGGACCATGTCCTGGCCGTCGGAGATCGCGGACCAGAGCGGCGCGTCGGCCGGGAGCGAATCTCGGGACTGGTCGACGTAGGCGATCTTCACCGACTCGCCGACCGTGAGCGTGCCCTTGTCCGGCTTCTCCTGACCCGTGATCATCCGGAAGAGCGTCGTCTTGCCGGCGCCGTTAGGGCCGACCACGCCGACGATGCCGCCGGCGGGCAGCGTGAAGTTGACGTCATCCATCAGGATGCGGTCGCCGTAGCCCTTGGACAGGCCGCGGGCCTCGATGACCGCGCCGCCGAGGCGCGGGCCGGGCGGAATCCAGATCTCGGCCGCCTTCTCCTGCTGATTCTGGTCTTGCGTGAGCATCTGCTCGTAAGCGCGGAGACGCGCCTTGTTCTTGGCCACGCGGGCCTTGGGCGAAGCCGCGGCCCACTCGCGTTCGCGCTCCATCGAGCGGGAGCGCGCGGCGGACTGCTTCTCCTCCATCTCGAGGCGCTGCTGCTTCTGCTGGAGCCAGGAAGAGTAGTTACCCTTCCACGGGATGCCGCGGCCGCGGTCGAGCTCGAGGATCCAGCCCGCGACGTTGTCTAAGAAGTAGCGGTCGTGCGTGATCGCGATGACCGTGCCCTTGTAGCCCTGCAGGTGGCGCTCAAGCCAGGCGACCGTGTCGGCGTCAAGGTGGTTGGTCGGCTCGTCGAGCAGGAGGATGTCCGGCTCCATGAGCAGCAGGCGGCAGAGCGCCACGCGACGTTTCTCGCCGCCCGAAAGCGCGGAGACCACCGCTTCGCCGGGCGGACAGCGCAGGGCTTCCATCGCCATCTCGATGCGGGCGTCGAGGTCCCAGCCGCCGCGCGTGTCGAGGATCGTCTGGATCTCGCCTTGGCGGGCCAGGATCTTCTCCTGCTCCTTCGCGTCGTCGGTCTCCG
>CAXNHL010000076.1:0-6341 GCA_964202105.1 Opitutales bacterium
TTGATGCCCTTGGAGCGGAAGAATTCGCCGAGGACTTCGGAACGCGCCGCGGAGAGTTGGTTCTTCCGGACGTCTTCCGGGGTCAGCAGCTTCTGACGCTCGGTCATGATGCGGCGGAGCTGCATCAGGGCGGACTGCTGGAGCTGGCGGACGCGTTCGCGGGTCAGCTTGAAGCGTTCGCCGACCTCTTCGAGCGTGAGCGGGCTTTCGCCGTTCAGGCCGAAGCGGTGGGTCAGGATCTCGGCCTCACGGGGTTCGAGGGCGGCGAGCATCGTGGCGATCTCGTCGTTGTCGGACTTGCCGCGTAGGGTCTCGAAAGGCGTGCGCTCCGACTCGTCCTTGACCAGGTCGCCCAAGGTGGCGTCGCCTTCTTCGCCGACCGGCTGGTCGAGCGAGGCGGCGCGGTTCGCGACCGACTTCATGTGCACGACCTTCGCGAGCGGTATCTCCATCGCCATCGCGATCTCATCGTTGTGCGGCTCGCGGCCGAGTTCGGCGGCGAGCTGGTTGGTGACGCGGCGCATCTGCGAGATACGATCGACCATGTGCACCGGCAGACGGATCGTCTTCCCGCTCGTCGCCAGCGCGCGCTTGATGGCCTGTTTGATCCACCAGGAAGCGTAGGTGCTGAGCTTGCCGCCCTTGTCGGGGTCGAAGCGTTCGACGGCCTTGATGAGGCCGAAGTTGCCTTCGCTGATCAGGTCCATCAGCGACAGGCCGAAATTATCGTAGTCCTTGGCGATGCGGACGACCAGGCGGAGGTTGGCCTGGATCATCTGCTGGCGGGCGGCTTCGTCGCCTTTGAGCACGCGACGCGCGAGGGCGGTCTCCTGCTCGAGCGTCAGCAGCGGCGTCTTGCCGATCTGGTCGAGATAGTAACGGATCGGCGAACGCTCTTCCGTGGACAATTCCTCCCACGGCAGGCCCGGTTCGGTGGGGTCGGTATCCTTGTCAGGGATAGGGACAGGGCTACGACTAGGAACAGGGATGGGGGTAGGGCGAACCTTGGGCGCCGGGGGCGTGGGCTTCTTCGCCGGAACCGGCGGCTTCTTCGGCGCCTTCTCCGGCTGGGCGGCGACGGGCTTCTTGGTCCGACCCTTGTCAGCGGCTTTCGTCGAAGGCTTGGCTTTCGGCGTGGCGCTTTTCTTGGGCTTGGACTTGGGCACAGGCGGGCTTCTCAGGCGCGCAGGCCGGCGGCGAGTCCGAGGGCGCGCAGGACGCTCTTGGACTTGTTGATGGTCTCTTCGTATTCGGAAGTTGGGACGGAGTCGGCGACGACCCCGGCGCCGGCTTGGATGCTGGCGACGCCGTCGCGGAGCGAGGCGGTGCGGATGACGATGCAGGAGTCATGGCCGCCATCGAAACCGAAGTAACCGACGGCGCCGCCGTAGACGCCGCGGCGTTCGCCTTCGAGTTCGGAGATCACCTGCATGGCGCGCACCTTAGGCGCGCCCGAAAGGGTGCCGGCCGGGAACGTGGCGCGGAAGAGGTCGAACGCGTCCTTCTCGGGGGCGAGCTGGCCTTCGACCTGCGAGACGATGTGCATCACGTGGGAGTAGCGTTCCACGATCGCATAGTCGGGGACCTTCACGGAGCCAGGTAAGCAGACGCGGCCGAGGTCATTGCGCGCGAGGTCGACGAGCATCAGGTGTTCGGAGCGTTCCTTCGGATCGGCGAGCAGTTCGGCTTCGAGCTGGCGGTCGGCGGCTTCGTCGACGCCACGCGGACGCGTGCCGGCGATCGGGCGGATCTCGCAGAGGCGGCCGGTGAGGCGGACGTTCACTTCGGGCGAGGCGCCGACGACGTCGAAGCCGCGGCCGGTCTCCAGCACGAACATGTAAGGCGACGGGTTCACGTGACGGAGCACACGATAGAGGTCGAGGGGGTCGCCCTTGAAGGCGACGTCGGTGCGGCGCGAGAGCACGACCTGCACGCAGTCGCCGGCGCGGACGTATTCCTGCGTCCGACGGATGGCGGCTTCGAAGTCGGCCTGGCTGAAGTTGGCCTTGCCCGTGGCGAGCTCGGCGCTGGCCGGGAGTTCGGCGGCCACGGCGGCGCGCGGTCCGGTCACCACGGCGCGCAGGGCTTCGAGTTCCTGCTTGGCGGCGGCCCAGGCGGCGTCGGCGTCGGCCGGGGACTTCACGCGGGCGTTGACGATGAGGCGCAGGGTCTGGCGGGCGTTGTCGAAGGCGACGACGCGGTCGACCAGCATGAAGTGGAGCAGGGGCGTGCCAGCCGGGTCCTTGGCGGGCTTCGGGACGGTCGGCTCGATACGGTGGACGTACTCGTAGCCGACCATGCCGACCATGCCGCCGACGAACGGGGGCAGACCGGGCACCTTGGCGACGCGCAGGCCGGAGAGTTCCTTCTTCACCAAGGTCAGCGGATCCGTCGGAGTGGGTACGGTCTCCTTGGTGCCGTCACGGCGGACGATCTCGGTGCGGTCTTCCCAGGCGGTCAGCGTCAGGGCGGGCGCGGCGCCGCAGAAGCTGTAGCGGCCGAGCTTATCGCCGCCGGTGACCGACTCGAAGAGGAAGGGGGAGCCGAGGGCGCGGAGGCGGGCGTAGACCGAGACCGGGGTCTCCAGGTCGGCCATCAGGTCCAGGCACACCGGGATGAGGTCGGACTGCTGGGCCAACTGGCGGAAAGTAGCTTGGTCGGGGACTAGGCTCACGCGTGCATTTAGATGCGTTAACCTATGGTTTGGAAACCAATTAAAGCAAACCGCCCAGATTGAAGCCGGCGGGCCGAATCAGCCCTTTTTGCCGGCGGTCCAGCGGCCCCAGAGCGACAGGGGGAGGAGCCGGCCGTTGTTTTCCTGTTTCAAGGCGAGTTCGCCGATGTCGACCTGACCGCCGAGGCCGCGGGTGACATCTTCGAGCAGGTTGTGGCACAGGATGGAAGACGCGTCGATGGTGTAGACCGTCAGGATCATGAACTGCGCCTGCGGGGAGAGCAGTTCGCGGCAGGCGCGGAGCAGGGGGGCGAGGTCGCGTTCGACCTTCCAGAATTCGCCGGTCGGGCCGCGGCCGAAGGCGGGCGGGTCGAGCATGATGGCCTCGTACTGGTTGCCGCGTTTGACCTCGCGCTTCACGAACGTCATCGCGTCCTCGATGATCCAGCGGATCGGCTCCTGGGCCATGCCGGAGAGCTCCTGATTGCGACGGCCCCAGGCCACCGCGGGCTTGGAGGCGTCGACGTGGGTGACGTGCCAGCCCGCTTGGGCGGCCCCGAGCGAAGCCGCGCCGGTGTAGCCGAAGAGGTTGAGCAGGCGGGGGCGCGGTTCGAGTTTCTGCGGGCGCTCGGCGACCCACTTCCAGTGCGGGGCTTGTTCGGCGAAGACGCCGAACTGCTTGGAATTGTCCATGAACCGCAGCTGGAAGCGGAGCTTGCCCAGCTTGGTCTCCCATTCCTTGGGACAGTTGCCTTTCAGCTTCCAGCGGCCTTCGCGACCGCCTTCTTCGTGTTCGGCGACGGCGCGGGCCCACTCGGCGGCGGGCAGGGACTTGCTCCACCAGGCCTTGGGTTCGCTCCGGATCATGCGGACGCCGCCGATCTCCTCCAGCTTGAAGCCGTCGCCGGAATCCAGGAGGCGGTGACCATCCCAGTCGCTCACTAGTACGCTGATATCCACGCGCGCATCGTGGGCGGACGACGGCCGGGAGGGAAGCCCGCTTTTGCTCGCCAATTTATTTTTCCGCCCTTCCTCTGGAGTGGATGATGCGTGAACTGGCCAGCGCCCGCTGGGAGACGAAGGTCTCCGGGTTGGTCGCGCTCACGCGCGATTGGGCCGGTCCGGGTTTGCCGCCGCTCACGCTGAACCCGCCCGCGCGGCTGACCTTGCTCGAGCCGGCCGACGTCCGCGCCTGGGCCCTGCGTGCGGGGCACTGGGTGGAGGGCGACTGCGTCCATTTCTTCTTCTGGAAGGCGCTTTGTCCGGAGACCGCGGACGGTGCCGTCAGCGTGGTCGGACCCTTCAACGACTGGGGCCGCGCCGTCGACATGGAGCGCTGGCAGCTAAGTCCGGTCTGCGTGGCGGGGGCCGAAGGCTTCGAACTCACCGCGGACCTCGCGGAAGTCCTCGGCGAAGCGGACGAGACCATCTTCAAGTTCCTGCGCGCCGGCGACCGTTGGGTCGAGCCGCCGCACGACGCCGATAACGTCCGCCGCGACGACGGCAATCATCGTAATCTCGTCGTCTCTCGTCGGCGTACCGACCGCCATGTCTTCCGTTTCCATGCGGCCGACGTCGATCCGGCCGCCGTGCCGGTCCGCATGGTTTACGAGACGCCGGAACTCCTCGAGCTCGGCGACATCCTCGCCTCGGAGCCGCTGGACGTGCTGGAGCCCGCCGGCGGCTTCGGCGCGACCGTCGGCGCGCATGCGACCACCTTCCGCGTCTTCGCGCCCCGCGCTCGCTCGGTCGAAGTCATCTGGCGACATCCGGCCGGCGGAGCCGCGCATCCGCTGACGCTCAAGCCCGAAGGGCAGGGTGCGTGGTCGGCTGCTTGGCCGGAGAATCTCAGCGGCGCCCATTACTGGCTGCAGGTCGCCGCATCAGAGGACGACACCGGCGAACGTTTCGGGGGCACGCACATCGTCGACCCTTGGGCCCGCGCGGTGGTCGGCCCTCGGCAGGCCGCCGGCCTCGTGATCGGTCCCGAAGCACTGCTGCCCTTCGATGACGGTTTCGTTCCGCCGCCGGTCGAGGATCTCGTGATCCTTGAAGGCCATCTACGCGACCTGCTCGGTCTCGCCGACGGTGCGCCGTCGGCCGGCGGTTATCGCGATCTCGCCCGTTATGTGCGTTCAAAGGGCAACTACCTGCGCGCTCTCGGCGTCAACGCCCTCGAGCTGCTGCCGTGCGCGGAGTTCGAGCATGCCGCGACTGACGAATATCACTGGGGCTACATGCCCGTGAGCGCCTTCGGCGTCGCGAACTCCTACGCGAGCGCTCCGGGCGTCGTCGCGATGGAGGAGTTCCGCGATCTCGTCCGCGCGTGTCATGAGGCCGGGCTCGCCGTCATCATGGACGTCGTCCTGAACCATTTCGGTTCGCCCAACGGTCTCGGCGCGATCGACGCGCCGTATTACTATCGCGTCGATCCGCAGGGCAAACTCACCAACTGGAGCGGCTGCGGTAACGATGTCCGCGCCGAGGCGCCGATGTTCAAGCGGCTCGTGCACGCCGCGCTCCGTCACTGGACCGAGGTGCTCGGCGTCGACGGCGTCCGGCTCGACCTCGCCGAACTGCTGGGCACGCCGCTGCTGCGCGAGATCGAGGCCGACTTCCGTTTCCGCGCCCCGCATAAGATCCTCATCGCCGAACCGTGGAGCTTTCGCGGGCACACCGCGCGCGATCTCGATCACACCAGCTGGACCAGCTGGGATGACGCCTTCCGCGAGTTCCTGCCTTCTTACGTGCGCGGCCATGCGAAGGCGTCGGACCTGCTCCATCACGTGGCGGCATGCGCGTTCCGGCCGTCCGCGCGCCTGCGCTATGCGCAGTCGCACGATGACATGGCGTGGTTGGACCGCATCACCGAACGCGCCGGCGGCGACGCCCTCGATCCGGCGCCCCGCGACGTCCTGCGCACGCGCCTCATGCACGTGATCCTGCTCTGCTCCGCGGGCGTGCCGATGCTCTGCGCCGGCCAGGATTTCCTCGCGACCAAGCGCGGCGTGAGCAACACCTGGCGCCGGGGCGACCTGAACCGACTCGACCCGGTCCGGATCGACCGTTTCCGCTCCGAGCATGATTTCGTCGCCCGCCTGATCGGGTTCCGGCTCTCGGCGGCCGGCACGGGACTCCGTCCCCGCCTGGCCGTTTCGCCGGGTTGGATGCAGGTCACCCATCAGCAGGGCGGGGAAGCCTTCGTCGCGGTGCTGAACGCCGATGGGCAGCTCGGCTCGGCCCGGGTGCTCATGGCCTGCAATCCGCATGACCGTGAGGTCACGCTCGTCCTGCCCCGGACCGGAGAATGGACGCCGGTGGTGGTCTCGCCGTTCCCCTCCTGCCTGCATGCCCCTGGTCCGGTGCCGCGGATCGAGGGAGATCACGTCATCCTGCCGCCTTTGGGCGCCGCCGTCTGGTCCGCCGGGGCCTGATTCGCATTCTCGCTTGCCAATGCGGGGTGGCAGGGCCTTTTTCATCCCTTTCACGTCCGTCCACTTTCCTTTCTCACACACCATACCATGGCCACCAAAGTAGCTATCAACGGATTCGGCCGCATCGGCCGTCTCGTCTTCCGCGCCCTCGTCGAACAGGGCCACCTCGGCACGACCTTCGACGTCGTCGCCGTCGGCGACATCGTCCCTGCGGACAACCTCGCCTACCTCCT
>CAXNHL010000077.1:0-6325 GCA_964202105.1 Opitutales bacterium
ACCGGTAAGGTCGTGAACGTGAAGAAGGGCCAGTTCCTTTCGCCGTTCGAGATGCGCTTCGTGGTCGATAAGCTCGAAGGCGCCAAGGCCGCCGAGATCTGGCAGACCGACCGCGGCACGACTTTCGGCTACCAGAACCTGGTCGTCGACATGCGCTCCTTCCCGATCATGGCCGGCTTCGGTCACCCGACGATCATGGACGCCACCCACGCAGTGCAGCTCCCCGGTGCCGCGGGCGGCTCCTCCGGCGGTCAGCGCGAGTACGTCCCGGTCCTCGCCAAGGCGGCCCTCGCCGCCGGCGCCGATGGTCTCTTCATGGAGACGCATCCGGATCCGAAGAAGGCGATCTCGGACGGCCCTTCGCAGGTGCCGCTCGCGGAATTCCCGGCGCTCGTGGAGTCCTGCCTCCGCGTCTGGAAAGCCGTTCGCGCTTAAGCGGTCAGCTTCGCGATCGCTGCTCGGTCCGGCTTACCGCTCGCGTTCGTCGGCATGACCGGCACGAACACGTAGCGCCGCGGGCGCGCCGCGGGCTCGAGCTGTTCGCAGGCCCGGCGGAGCGCGTCTTCGGTCTCGGATCCCCCGACGACGCACGCCGTCACGACCTCGCCCCAGGTCGCGTCGACCATGCCGAGCACGAGCGCTTCGCGGACAAGTCCGGTCGCGAGCAGCGTCTGTTCGACGCGGGCCGGGTCGACCTTCTCGCCGCCAGTGACAATCACGCGGTCGGCCCGTCCGGTGATCCGCACGCTCCCATCGGTCGCCACGTCGCCCTGGTCGCCGCTCGTCCAAGGATTCGTCATCGGGCCGTCGGGCCAGACGCCGAGTCCGAGCGCAGGGCTGGCGATGGTGACGAGCCCATCGGCGTTCGCCGCGAAGCGGACGCCGGGTAGAGGAGCGCCGCGCACGGGTTCGCCCGCCCAGATCTTTTCGGGCGGACAGAGCGCACAGGCGGCCGCGGTCTCGGTCGCCCCATAGGTAAGGAAGACCGACAGCCGACGCGTGCGGATCTCGGCGAGCAAGGGCGCGGGCACGGCCGATCCGCCGAGCAAGATGACTGGGAAGTTCCGGAGCCACGTTTCTCCTTCGTTGTGCGCAAGCAGGCGAGTGAGTTGCGCCGGCACGAGCGAGATGACCTTGGTGCCGTCAGCTGGCAGATCAATGGAGGGCAGGGCGATGCCTTCGGGGAAGCGTCCGTCGATCACCTGATGACGTCCGCCCGTCACGCGCGCGCGGAGGGCGGGCATGAAGCCGCTGACATGCCAAGGCGGCGTGCACGTCACGCCATGGAGCACGGGTGAAAGTCCGCGGGCGACGAGCGCGTCGCGCAGGCTGAGCGCCGCGGCGCGGAGCGTCTCGCCGGAATGGATGATGAACTTCACCTTCCCGCCGGTGCCGCCGGTCGGGATCATCACGCGCCCACGCCAGTTCAGCGGAAAATCACAGGTGCCCAGTCCGCGCGGCTCCAAAGCCGCTCCGAGGATCGTCGTCCCGCGCGGAAGCTGGCGCGCGGCTTCTTCGTGCTCGGCTCCTGCCCAGTGCGGATTGCCCAGGAACACCGGTAGGCCGGCGTCATGCGCGCGCAGCGCCTCGCGCAGATGCTCTGCGTGGTTCGCGTGGAAGACCGCGACGGCGCTCATGTCAGTTCCTGCCAGAAGCCCGCCCAGTCGTAGCCCGGGAGTCCGGTTGCCATCGCGCCGGCCGGATGGCGGTCGCGTCCGTCGTTCTCAAAGCGACCGAGCGTATCGAAGCCGACGGTGCCGGCCTGCGGATCCTGCGCCGCGAGCCAGAGCGCGCCTTGGCGGCCGATCGCGGTCTCGAAGCAGGAGGAATAGACGACCGCGCCCGCGTGCGCTCCGCGCCAGGCAAGGAGTTCATCCCAGTCGCCGGCGAGCAGCGGCTTCACGACGACGGTCCCGGCCCAGTCGACACCGCCCGGCGTGAGGAACGATTCATCGAGGGCGACCTTGTCAGGGCCGAGCGAGGCGTAGCCCGGATGTCCGACCGGCAGCGGTTGTTCGACGAATTCGATCTGCTCGTGGGCGCGCGCGAACTCCGCCCAGCGTCGCGCCGACTGCAAGTCCAGCGAGCCATTCGCGTCGAGGCGCAGCTTGCCAGGGAAGCGCGCCGCCGCCGCGTGGATCGCATCTTCCGATGTCTCCGGCGAGATCTTGAGCTTCAGGGTGCGGAATCCCGCGGCGACCTTGGCATCAGTCTCGAGGACCGAAAGCGTCAGGAGGCCGGCGCAGGGCAGGCTGCCGCCGTAAACGGCGATCTGCTCCCAATGCCGACAACTGGAGAGGGCCGCCGAAAGGCAGGGAAGCGGCGACGGGGAGGCGGCCACGGCGGCGAGCAGATGCGGCAGGTTGCCTTGGGCTGAACGCAGGAAATCCAATGATTGCTCGATCGTCTCGGTCGGGAAGCCCGGCCACGGGGCGATCTCACCGTAACCCGTGCCTTGGTCGGACTGCGTCCGCAGCAGGATGCGGTCCACGCTGTCCACGGCGCCGGCGCCCGTCACGACCGCGGAGCGCAGTCGGCGACGGACACGTTTGAAGTCGAAAAAGCCGCCGGTCATGGGACCAATAGACGGCAATCCGGACAAACCCGCAAAATCAATTTGCCACCCCTCGGGGGGGTGCCTAACACCCTTTGGGGAAACCGACCACTCATGGCCTCCTCGAAATCCAAGGGCCGCGTTTCCCTCGACGAACGCTTTTACCTGTCCGCGGACGGCTTCTTTCTCGCGAACGCCGGCCTCGGCCTGACGTACGACGACGTCTCCCTGGCCACCCGCTACTCCGAGGTCCTGCCCCGGATGACCCGCCTCGACTCCTCCCTGTCCGACGCCCTCCCGCTGTCCCTGCCGATCGTGTCCTCCGACATGGATACGGTCACCGAGCACCGTATGGCCATCGCGATGGCCCTCAATGGCGGCCTCGGCCTCCTGCACTATAATATGTCGGAAGCCGACCAGGTCGCCGAAGTGCGCCGGGTCAAGAACCACATCCACGGCATGATCGGCGACCCCGCCGTCGTCTCGGCCGATGACACCATCTCCGAAGTCCTCGCGCGCATCGAACGCGACGGCCTGGCCTTCAGCACCTTCCCGGTCACCTCCGCCGACGGCACGCTCCTCGGCCTCCTGCCCGGCAGCGCCGTCAAGGAGCGCCACGGCCAGCGCAAGGTCGTCGCCGTCATGATCCCCCGCGACAAGGTCTTCACGGTCGCCGAGAAGGACCTCGGCAAGGACCCGATCGCCACCGCCGATCGCAAGTTCTCCGATCATGTCGGCCAGAACAAGCTGCTGGTCGTCGACGCCAAGAACCGCCTCCGCGGCCTCTTCACCCTCAGCGACATCGAGCGCATCTCCGAAGAATCCCGCGCCCACGTGCGCCCGACCCGCGACGCGGACTTCCGCCTCCGCGTCGGCGTCGCCATCTCGGTGCCCCGCACGGCCGACGGTGAAATCGACCGCACCCGCCTGCTCGGCCACGTCAGCGCGCTCATCGCCGAAGGCGCCGATGCCCTCGCGATCTCCACTGCCCACGGTCACACCAAGGGCGTCGGCGACGCTCTCCGCCTCCTCCGCAAGTCTCACAAGCACATCACGCTCATCGCCGGTAACGTCACCAGTGGCGAAGGCGTCGAATTCCTCGCCGCGGCCGGCGCCGACACGGTCAAGATCGGCCAGGGGCCGGGCTCCATCTGCACGACCCGCATCGTCGCGGGCGTCGGCATCCCGCAGCTCACCGCGCTCTACGTCGCTTCCCGCGCCGCCGCCAAGAAGGGCGTGCGCATCCTCGCCGACGGCGGCATCACCAAGAGCGGCGACATCGTCAAGGCGCTCACGCTCGCCGACGCGGTCATCCTCGGCGGCCTCCTCGCCGGTTCGCGCGAAGCCCCCGGCAAGCTGATGGAGATCAACGGCAAGACTTATAAGGAATACCGTGGCATGGGTTCGCACGAAGCCATGCGCAAGGGTTCGGCCGCCCGTTACGGCCACTCCGCCAACGGCAAGTTCAGCAAGGTCGCCGCCGAAGGCATCGAAGCGCTCAAGGAAGTCTCCGGTACGGTCGACCAGGTCCTCGGCACCCTCGCCGGCGGCATCCAGAGCGGCCTCGGCTATCTCGGCGCCGCCAATCTCGCCGAGCACCGCCAGCGCGCGCGCTACATCCGCGTCACGCCCGCCGGCCAGCGCGAAGCCGCGCCGCACGACGTGATCGAGATCAAGGCCGGCTCCTAATTTCCATGGCTGCTTTCTTCCGAGGCCTCCTCCTCTTCCTCTTTGGCGCGCTCGCCGGCGCCGCGGGCATCCTGTTCCTGACGCCGAGCTTCCAGGTCGACATCCGTCGCGGCGACACCGCGATCAAGCCGCTCGATCTCGGCACGCGGGTCGCTCAGCCGACCGCCCGTCCGGCCGTCGTCACCCCGGCCCCGACCAAGACCGCCGCGCCGACAGTCGTCGCCGTCAAGCCGGTCGCCCCCGCCGCCCCGACCGCCCCGGCGGTGTCCACGACTCCCGCCGCCACCGAACCGGCGCTCGATTTCGCCGCGATCTCCCGACACCTCATCCTTTGGCCGACTGCCGTCACGGTGAAGACGTCGACGACGGTGGTCGTGAACGTCGAAGGTCAGAAGCCGCAGGACCTGGCTCTCGATGCCGGCGCGGTGTTGCAGCTCACCCGCGTGCTGCCGACCGGTCAGCTCGAGGTCCGCGCCAAGGGCGCGAAGTTCGAGATCAAGAGCAGCTCCACGGATTTCACCGCCGAACTCGGCAAGCGCGTCTCCGAACTCGTGGCCAAGGGCACGAAGTTCGATTCACCGTACCCGGCGGCCACGGCTTCGGCCCCCGCCCCGGTTTCGACCGCTCCTGCGGCCACCACGGTCGCGGCCGCTGCTCCGGTCGTCGCCGCGCCTAAGCGTCCCCCGACTCTCGCCGAACGTATCGACGTGCTCTACGGCCGGAAGCCTCCGGAGCCGGAGGTGACGCCGGCGGCATCCGCCCCGACCGCGGCACCTGCGGCCAGCACCCCCGCCGCCCCGGCGGCTTCAGCCGCCGCTCCGGCCGCCGTCGCTCCCGCCGCCCCGGTCGTCCCGCCTGCCGCGGTCGTTGCGCCGGCCCCGACGCCGGCGACGCCCGAAGCGGCCAAGGTCGAAGAAAAAGGCAAGGACCTCGACCGGAAGATGAACCAGCTCTTCAAGTGATTCGTCCGTGAGTCACGCGAAGATTTTTTCCTGGAACGTCAATGGCGTCCGCTCCGCGCTCGGCAAGGGCCTGGGCGATTTCATCGCGTCCGCCGATCCGGATGTGCTCTGCCTGCAGGAAACCAAGTGCGAGACGGCCGTCGCCTCGACGCTCGGCCTGGCTTTCCCGCATCAGTTCTGGCACGAAGCGGAGAAGAAAGGCTACTCCGGCACCGCGGTGCTTTCGAAGACTGCGCCGCTTTCCGTCGCGACCGACTTCCCGGGCGACCACCCGCCCGAAGGCCGCGTGGTGACGGCGGAGTTCAACGGACTCTTCGTCGTCAGCGCCTACGTCCCTAATTCCCAGCGCGAACTCGAGCGCCTCGACTATCGTCTGCAGTGGGACGCCGATTTCCGGAAATACCTCGCGCGTCTCGCGAAGAAGAAGCCGGTCGTCGTCTGCGGCGATCTCAACGTCGCCCACGCCGAGATCGATCTGGCCAATCCGTCCACGAACCGCCGCAACGCGGGTTTCACCGACGAGGAGCGCGAGTCTTTCGGCCAGTTACTCGATCAGCATGGCTTCACGGACACGTTCCGCGCCCAGCATCCGTCCCTCGCGCAGCGCTACAGCTGGTGGTCGTACCGCCCCGGTATCCGCGCCCGCAATATCGGCTGGCGTCTGGATTACTGCCTGACCTCCGACGGCCTGAAGTATGCGCAGCCCGACATCCACGATAAGGTCACCGGCTCGGATCACTGTCCGGTTTCCGTGCGCGTGCAGGCCGAGCTCTGATCAGCGGGCCGTCTCGCCGGTCAGGCGGC
The DNA here is from genome assembly GCA_964202105.1 of Opitutales bacterium. Lineage (GTDB taxonomy): Bacteria > Verrucomicrobiota > Verrucomicrobiia > Opitutales > UBA953 > UBA953. Next base: position 6,010 of record CAXNHL010000077.1, read on the forward strand.
GTACCCACGGCACCAGCACCAGCAGGAGGACGGTCAGTCCGCCGACGAGCAGGGCCTGCTGCCAGAAGAAGTGCGCGAGGGCCTGCGGGTCCTTGGCGTTGAACTCGGCCGCGACCACGCCGGCGAGCTTATTGCCCAGCGCCGTGCCGAGGAACCAGATGCCCATGACGAGTCCGGCGAGCTTGGCTGGCGCGAGTTTCGTCATGGCGCTGAGTCCCACGGGGCTGAGACAGAGTTCACCGACGGTCTGCAGGAAGTAGACCGCGATGAGCCACCACGGGCTGACCTTGCCCTCGGCGGTGAGCTTCGCCGCGGG
>CAXNHL010000078.1:0-6306 GCA_964202105.1 Opitutales bacterium
ACATACATTCCGCCGAACTGACCGAAACGGCCGCGGGCGTCCGGCACGCGGAAGCGAGGTTCGGTGGTCGGGATGAGGCTGGAGGCCGACATGGTGATGCCTGCATAAAGCGAGAACCTGCGGAGAGGGCAAGCGACAAGGGCTTTTGACGGCTTTCCTTGCCCCGGCACGGCCGTGAGCCTAAAGGTCGCCCATGCTTCGTCTCGCCTTCGGTCTGTGGCTGCTGTCTTCCCTACCCTCTTTCGCCGGGTATGGATCGACGGTGTCCCCCGAGGAAGTCCGCCGCGATTTCACCTATACGCGCGCCGTCATCACCGGCACGGTCGAAGGCGTCACGGAATATCTGCCGGTAAGCTCGACCGGTCACATGATCCTTAGTGACAGCCTGCTCGGCGTGCCGAAGTTCGCCGATGTCACCGTGTCGGGAGTAACCGACCGTAAAGGTCGGACGGTTTCGATGGAGCGTGTCGCGGACGATTACATCGTCATCATCCAACTAGGCGCGATTCTCGCCGTACTCGTGGCGTTCTTCGGACGAGTGCGTGGCGTGCTGACGGGTCTTTGCCGTGGCGACCGCCAGTCCATCTCCCTCGCCTCCGCGATCCTGGTCGCGTTCCTCCCGGCCGCCCTGCTCGGCTTCTTGTTCAAGGACATCATCACGGCCTATCTTTTCTCGGTTGAAGTCGTGGCGGCCGCTTTGGTCGTCGGTGGACTGGTCATCCTGGTCGCCGAACATCTTTTGCCGAAGAAGGCCGCCGAGAACACCGACGAAGTCGCCGCAATCGGCTGGCGTTCGGCTTTGACCGTCGGGCTCTGCCAGTGCTTTGCCCTGATCCCGGGCACGAGCCGTTCGCTCGCGACCATTTTGGGCGGACGTTTAGCAGGTCTTTCCCATGCGGCCTCCACGGAGTTCTCCTTCTTGGTCGGTCTGCTCACCCTTTCCGCAGCTTCGGTCTATAAGATGTGGTCGCTCGGCCCTGCCCTCCCCCAGGTCTACCCTGCGGGCCCGGCGAGCGTCGGCCTGCTGGTCGCAGCGGTCACGGCCTTCGTGTCCGTGAAGTGGCTGGTGGGCTACGTGTCGCGGAAGGGTCTGGGCGTGTTCGCCTGGTATCGCCTCGCTTTGGGCGGGGCGATCCTGGCTTTCCTGGCGCTGCGCTAAACCGGCTTAGGTGCCGAGTTCGAAACCCTTGCGGTAGACGCGGCGGACGTAGGCGTCGGCGTCCTTGTCGTTCGTCACGCGCATCTGCGGCCCGTCCCAGAGCAGCTTGCGGTCGGGGTAACGCGAGGCGAGGTTGCCCATGAGCACCATCTCGGAAAGCGGGCCCGAGTAGTCGAAGTTCGAGGAAGCGGCCGGTCCGCCCTTGCAGGCGCGGATCCAGTCCTTCTCGTGGCCGGAGGAATTGCCCGGGATGCGGGCCAGCGTCTTCGCGAGCTTCTTGGACTCTTCACGGAGATCCGGATTCAGGATGCGCGGGTTGAGTCCGTAGCAGCCGCACACGAGCTTGGCCTTGTCGCCGATGAAGAGACAGCCGCCGTTGGGGTCGCCGAAGGGCATGTCGTCTTCGAGCTCGTCGGGGCGCTGAGGCATCAGGCCGCCGTCCCACCAGGTGAGGGTCACGGGCGGCATGTCGCCTCGGGCCGGGAACTTGAAGCGCACCACCGAGGAGCGCGGATAGGATTCGAACTTGCCCGTGGTCTTCTTGCCGAAGGTCTCGAAGACGGTGGAGACGTTGCCTTCGACGCTGATCGGGTAGCGCAGGTCGAGCGCCATGAAGGCCGGGTCGATGATGTGGCAGCCCATGTCGCCGAGCGAACCGGTGCCGAAATCCCACCAGGCGCGCCACTTGCCGGGATGATAAGAGGCATGGAACGGACGGAGCGGCGCCGGGCCGCACCACTGATCCCAGTCCATGCCCTGCGGGGCTTTCTGCGCTTCGGACGGACGGTCCATCTCGCTGCTCTGCGGCCAGATCGGACGGTTGGTCCAGGTGTGTACTTCGCGCACCTTGCCGATGAGTCCGGCGGCGATCCACTCGGTGACCTGACGGATGCCTTCGCCGGAATGGCCTTGGTTACCCATCTGGGTCACGACCTTATATTTGTGCGCCGACTCGGTGAGGATGCGGGCTTCGAAGACGGAGTGAGAGATCGGCTTCTGGACGTAGACATGCTTGCCACGGCGCATGCACTCCATGGCGATGTAAGCGTGTGAATGGTCGGGTGTGGCGATGATGACCGCGTCGATGTCCTTGCGCTGGTCGAGCATCTTCCGGAAGTCGGTGAACAGCGCGGCCTTCGGGAACTGCTTGATCGTCCCGGCGCAGCGGCCGAGGTCCAAGTCGCAGAGCGCGATGATGTTCTCGTCCGCGGAGTTCTTCACGTTGCTGCCGCCGACGCCGCCGAAACCGACGGCGGCGATGTTCAGCTTCCGGCTCGGTGTGGGCGTCGAGGTGACGGCCGGAGCCTGACCGGGCGACGACTGGGTGGCGCAGCCGGTGACGGCCATGGCCGCGGCGGCCAGGCCGGTCTGACGAAGGAAGGAACGACGATCGAGCTGGGGTGTCATGGGGTTGGGGTAATGCAGGTCTATGAGTCGCCGGCCGGGTCGCAAGTTCCATGCGGGCGGTCGCCGGCCTGCCTCGCTGGCCAGTCACCGAGGACGAGGAGCGGTCCGGCGGACTCCGATGTGAACAGGTCCGGTGGTCAGGCCGTGCGGACGGCCTATGTCGCTGTCTGGATGAATCTTATGACGGCCCCGGTGGGCCTTCCGTAGCCGAAGTTTCGTTTGACTATGCTGTGAATAAACTGTTCATAAAGGAAACCACCACGACCCTGATGTTCAAGCGCTTCCCCGGGCTATTCAACCAAGCCATCGGCATCGACCTCGGTACCGCGAACACCCTCGTGTTCCTCAAGGACCGCGGGGTCGTCCTTCGTGAACCTTCCGTCGTCGCCATCCGCACCAGCACGCGCAAGCCCATCGCCGTCGGCAACGAGGCCCGCATGATGCTCGGCCGCACCCCGGGCGACATCCAAGCCCTGCGTCCGATGAAGGATGGCGTCATCGCCGACTTCGAGATCAGCGAGCACATGCTCCGCTACTTCATCGGCAAGGTCGCCCGTAAATCCCTCTTCACGAATCTCACCGTCGTCGTGGCCGTGCCCTATGGCATCACCGCCGTCGAACGTCGCGCCGTCATGGACTCGGCTTATCGCGCCGGCGCCGATGACGTCATCACCATTCCTGAGCCGGTCGCTTCCGCCATCGGTGTCGGCCTGCCGGTCGAAGAACCCACGGGCTCGATGATCGTCGACATCGGCGGCGGCACCACGGAAGTCGCCGTCCTTTCCCTCGGCGGTATCGTGCACGCCCGCTCTATCCGCGTCGGCGGCGACGAGTTCGACATGTCGATCATCAAGTATATCCGCAACTCGTATAACCTGATCATCGGCGAACGCACCGCGGAAGAAATCAAGATCAAGATCGGCTCGGCCTACGCGCTCGAGCAGGAGCTCACCTTCGAAGTCAAGGGCCGCGACAATGTCACCGGCCTGCCCCGCCAGCTCCACCTCACCTCCCAGGAGGTCCGCGAAGCCATGGCCGACAACATCAACCAGATCATCGAAGCGGTGAAGGGTTCGCTCGAGCGCATCCCTCCGGAACTCTCCTCCGACCTCGTCGATCGCGGCATCGTGCTCGCCGGCGGCGGCTCGCTCATCCGCAAGATCGATCGCGCCATCTCCGAGGCCACTGGCCTGCCTGTCTTCGTCGCCGAAGACCCCCTCTGCGCCGTCGTCAACGGCACCGGCAAGATCCTCGCCAACTCCTCCCGCTGGAGCGGTCGAGACTAAGCCCCGCTCGCGGGCTTTCCCGCCATGGATCAGAATCGTCAAGGAGCCCGCGCGTCCTACGTCGCCCTAGCCGTCTTCGTGGCGGGTTGGATCCTGCTGCCTAGCGCCGTGCGTCGTTTTAACCGGGAAGCTTTCGTCGAATTCCAAGCTCCGGCCCTTCATCTCGTCGGCAAGTCGCGTGACCTGGCGACCTTCTGGGAGAAGAAGAGCCGCAGCTCGGAGGAACTCGTCGCCGCCGGCCGTGACCTTGCGCGCATCAACGCCGCGTTGGAACTCAAGCTCAAGGGCCTGGAAGACATCCGCCGGGAGAACACCCGCCTCCGCGAAGTCACCCGCTATAACGTCCCGGCCGATTACCTTTCCGTCGTAGCCCGCGTCGCCACGCGCGACAGTTCTTCGTGGTGGCAGCGCATCGTGATCCGCAAGGGCCGCAATGACGGCATCCGCCCGGGCGCTCCGGTCGTCTTCGGCGACACCGTCGTCGGACGCGTCACCGCCGTCCATCTCACCACGAGCGAGGTCGACCTGGTCACCAGCCCCGGCTTCCGTTGCACCGCCTACCTCGAAGGCGACGAACAGAACCGCATCGTCCTCATCAACGGCGTCGCGGCGAATTCGCTGGGCACCGCCAAAGCGCGCGTGAGCGTGATCCCTTACGATTACCTGCTGCCCGCCGGCACGCCCGCCCGCGTGACCACGACCGGCATGGGCGGCGTGTTCCCTAGCGGACTTACCCTGGGCTACCTCGACGGCGGCGCTTACGCCACGCAGGTCGGCAACTTCAAGGAGAGCCTGTTGGTCCCTTCCCGCGACCTTTACAACCTGCAGGAAGTCTCCGTGCTGGTCCCGATCATCCAGACGCCCGGCGAAGCGCTGATGCAGGGCGACCAATTCCAGTGACGATGGGCTGGGCTTGGCTGATCCTCCTGCTGGCGACCTACCCTTGGCTCCTGGGCGCGGACCTCGCCAGCGACACCCTGGCTTCCTCTTCGCTCGTCGTCTTCGTGAGTGGGGCCTGTCTCATCGCTCCTTCCCGTCGGCTCAAGCGCTGGCAGTGTGTCCTGTTCGCCGCGGGGCTGGGCTTTCTTTTCGAGGCCCGTCGACCGATTCCCGACGGCACGTTGGCGCTGACCCTTGTCGCGGTCGCGATCTTCCTGTCGTCCAATCGCCCCCTCCTCCGTAGCACCCCGCGGATGCTGCAAGGCGCGGCCATCGTCAATGTCGGCGCCTGCCTGGTCTGGTATCTCGCCGCGGCCTTCGCTTCCGCCGCCCCGGCTGACGGCGCCGCCGGTCATCTGTTCGGTCAACTCTTGCTGGCCGGAGTCGTGGGGACCCTCGGCTTGGTGCCGGTCGCCTTGACACAGAACGCCGTCATGGACCGAGTCGGCGTCCCGCCCGCCCTCGAACAACCATGAGGGAACGCGCTGATACCAAGGTTCTCCCCTCGACGCCGGTGGACCGCCTCCGTCTGTATGCGGTGTTCGGGATCTTCGCCTTGGGCTTCCTTTACGTCGCCGGCGGGCTCGCCTTTCGTCAGCTGATCCAGTCGAGCGACCTGAAGGAACAGTCCGACAACCAGAGCCGGCGCATCGTGCTGCGTCCGCCGGCCCGTGGTCGCATCTATGACCGTAATGGTTTCGTGCTCGTCGATAATCGCGCCCGTTGGAGCGTGAAGGCCGACCTCGCCGCCCTGCAGAAGGAGTTCCGCTCGGAGTATCTCCGGCTCCTCGCCGCCGAACGTGCCCGGCAGGCGGTGCAGGTGGATACCGAACGCGTGATGGAACTCGCGCGCGTCAACGTCCTCCAAGGCTGGCTCAACAAGGTCTGGTTCGTCATCGACGAGAACCAACGGAAGACCGTGCGGAAGCCCGCCCCGGGCAAGGCCTCGCCTCTGGATCCGCCCGGCGAGCGCAAGGTGAACATCGAAGACCTGCGCAAGCACCTGCGCGAGCGCCGCGCCCTGCCCTTCACGCTCGTCGCGGACCTGGCTTTTCCGGTCGCGAACGTGCCGGCCGGACCGGACGAAGGCGTCAAGGCCGTCGCGCGCTTCATCGAGCAGTTCCCGGTCGAGGGTCCCATCCGTCTGGAATCGGACATCATCCGCACCTATCCTTACGGCGGCATGGCCGCGCATGTCCTTGGTTATGTGAAAGACTCCGAGGAGCTTCCGCCCAACGTCGAAGACATCGCCGAGGTGCGCAGCGAATCGATGCAGAAGCTGCGGCAGACGGGTAAGACCGGCGCCGCCGGCGTCGAACTCTCCTTCGATCACGTCCTCAAGGGCCTCAGCGGCTGGGAGCTGTGGACCAAGACGTCCTCCGGCTACAACCAGACCCGCTTGAAATACAGCGAGCCCGTCCAAGGCAGCAATATCAACCTGTCCTTGGACCTGAGGATCCAACGTGCCACCGAACAGGCGCTGGCGGAGATCAAGGATACGCAAGGCGTGCCGCT
>CAXNHL010000079.1:0-6196 GCA_964202105.1 Opitutales bacterium
TTCCCAGACATGCTGGACGACGGGCTTGCCGCCGAGATCGAGCAGGACCTTGCGGGGCAAGCGCGTGGAAGCGATGCGGGCGGGGATGCAGAGAGTGACGGAGGGCATTTTTAGATTAGGGGACAAGGGGACACGTGGGCACGGGGACAAGGGGAGAGGCAGAATTAGAGGCTTAGTCGACCAGAGGCTCGGAGGCTCAGAGGGAGACCAGGTTGATCAGTTGATCGGTTGGCCAGTTGGCCGGAGGGAGCGGCATTAACTCAAAGGGAAACCGGAGACCGGATGATTGGCTGGGGGTTGAGGTAGGGCGGGCTCTACGAGCCCGCCGAACGGACGGTTCGGAGAACCGTCCCTACCTAAGAGGCAGCTAGGTCAGCACGCAGTGCTGACCCTACCTCGATGCATTCCTGATTAACCGGTCAACTAACGTTGTAACGTTCTGGTCAACCGAGCCTCAGGGCCTCAGGGCCTCTATGGGCTTACTTCCGCGCTTCAGCGGCGTTAGCGAGATACCAGGCGTAGGCGTCGCGGATGCCGTCGGCCATGGTGATGCGGTGCTTCCAGCCAAGGGCGCGGATGCGCGAGACGTCCATGAGCTTGCGCGGCGTGCCGTCGGGCATCGTCGGGTCGAATTCAAGGCGGCCGGTGAAACCGACAGCTTGGGCGACAAGGCCGGCGAGGTCGCGGATGGTGAGTTCTTCGCCGGAGCCGACATTGATGTGCCCGGGCTGAGAATAACGATCGAGGAGCATCAGGCAGGCCTCGGCGAGATCGTCAGCGTGGAGGAATTCGCGGAGCGGCGTACCCGTGCCCCAGAGTTTGAGCGACGCGTCGCCGCGGAGCTTGGCCTCATGCATCTTACGGATCATCGCCGGGAGCACGTGGGAGTTCTCGAGGGAGAAGTTGTCGCCCGTGCCGTAGAGATTGCAGGGCATCGCGCTGATGAAGTCGCAACCGTGCTGGGCGCGCGCGTGGTCGCAGAGCTTGATGCCCGCGATCTTGGCGACCGCATAGGCCTCGTTCGTGACCTCGAGCGGACCGGTCAGCAGGGAGTCTTCGCGGATGGGCTGCGCCGCGAGCTTCGGGTAGATGCAGCTCGAACCCAGGAAGAGCAGCTTGCGCACGCCCGCTAGGCGGGCGCCCTCGATGACGTTGGCCGCCATGACGAGGTTGTCGTAAAGGAAGTCGTAGGGCTGGGACGAGTTGGCCTTGATACCGCCGACGCGCGCGGCGGCCATGACGACGTAAGCCGGCTGCTCCGCGGCGAGGAACGCGCGGGTCGCGGCGCCGTCGCGCAGGTCGAGTTCGGCGGACGTGCGCGTGAGCACGGACGTGTGGCCGGCGGCGCGGAGCGCGCGGACGATGGCCGAGCCGACCATCCCGCGGTGCCCGGCGACGTAGATCTTCGCGGCGCGGTCCATCAGCGGTGCGCTTGGGCGGCGGCCTTCAGGTCATGGTCGACCATCTTCTGCACCAGCTGCTCGAAGGAGGTCTGCTGCGGATTCCAACCGAGCTCACGGACGGCCTTGGCCGGATTGCCGAGGAGCTGCTCGACCTCGGTCGGGCGGAAGTAGCGCGGGTCGACGGCGACGAGCGTCTTGCCCGTCTTGCGGTCGACGCCCTTCTCTGCCGCGCCCGTGCCTTGCCAGTCGAGTTCGATGCCGGCGCGGCGGAAGGCGTGGGTGCAGAATTCGCGGACCGTATACATCTTGCCCGTCGCGATGACGAAGTCGTCCGGCTGCTTGTGCTGCAGGATGAGCCACATGCACTGGACGAAGTCGGGGGCGTAACCCCAGTCGCGCTGCGCGGAGAGGTTGCCGAGGAAGAGACAGTCCTGACGGCCGTGCACGATGTTGGCGACTCCGAGGGAGATCTTGCGGGTGACGAACGTCTCGCCGCGGCGCTCGGACTCGTGGTTGAAGAGAATGCCGTTGGAGGCGAAGATGCCGTAGGCCTCGCGGTAATTGCGGGTGATCCAGTAGGCGTAGATCTTGGCGGCGCCATACGGACTGCGCGGGTAGAAGGGCGTCGTCTCAGACTGCGGCACTTCGACGACCTTGCCGTAGAGCTCGGAGGTCGAGGCCTGGTAGATACGGACCTTCTTCTCCATCTTCAGGATGCGGATGGCCTCGAGGAGGCGGAGCGTGCCGAGGCCGTCGGTGTCGGCGGTGTATTCCGGGATATCGAACGAGACCTTCACGTGCGACATCGCGCCGAGGTTATAGATCTCGTCCGGCTGGACGTCACCGATGAGGCGGATGAGGCCGGTCGCGTCGCCGAGGTCGCCGTAGTGAAGCTGGATCTTCTTCGTATGGATGTCGCGGACGAGATCCTCCATGTAGAGGTGCTCGATGCGGCCCGTGTTGAAGGAGGAGGAACGGCGGATGACGCCGTGCACCTCATAGCCCTTGCTGAGGAGGAATTCGGCGAGATAGGAGCCGTCCTGGCCCGTGATGCCGGTGATGAGCGCGCGCTTTTTCATGTGTGGTTTGGTAGAGGGGGTTCGGTTCAGGCGGAAGGCTTTTTCGCCCCGGCGATGATGCGGGAGCTGCTGTCGATCTTGGCGCCGAGTCCGTCGATGAGTTTCGCGCCATGCTTGGTGAGCACGGTCATCTCCGGGATATTGCCGGCGTTGCGGTCGCCGCCCTTGCAGAAGACGGCCTCATGGCCCTGGGCCTTGGCTTCGCCGATCAGCCAGTCGAGCGTGGCGCAGACCGAACCATCGGTGTCGACCGACAGGACCGCGCGGTCGACGACCCGGAGGGCGGAAGTCACCGCGAGACGCGTATCTTGGTCGATGAAGGCCTTGCCCTTCTTGAGGGCCGCCTGCGCGTCGGTGTTCACGATGACCCAGAGCACATCGCCTTGGGCGCGGGAGAGTTCCAGCAGCTCGAGGTGACCGCGGTGCATCGGATCGAAGTAGCCGGAAGTGATGGCGATACGCATGGGGAGACGAAAGGTGGAGGCGGTTAGCGGTTGGCGGTTAGCGGATGGGAAGATGACTGCGGAGGACAGAGGGCAGATGACGGATGACCGAGGACGAGGACCGGTTGGGGCGGCTGTAATAGGTAGGGTCGGGACCGCGTCACTACATAGCTGCCTCTTTGGTTGCCGTTTGATTTGTCCTAACCGCCAACCGCTATCCGCTGCCACCTATTCTCATTGGTGACAGGTGCCGGCCACCGGGGCATCAGCTATTCGGGTGTCAGCCGTTCAGCTTTCGGCAGCCGGCTCCGGGTTCCTGCGGCTGATGGCCGAGAGGCCGACTCCTGAGTCGCTGACAACTGTGGCTGTCACCCGTCACCCGAAAGAGTCCACCCGCTATCCGCTCACCGCTACTACCTACTTTTTGACTACCCGGGCAGGCTACCGCACGTGGAGGCGAATTTCGCAGGCACGTACGGGAAGGAAGGACTGTCACCGGCCGAGCCGGCAGAAAGGGTCAGGCCCCCGGGGGCGGGAGCAGGAGAGGCGCGAGCTCGAGGGCTCGGCTGTTCCAACGATTGAGGCGGCTGAGGCGCTCGATGACTTCGGGCTGGGAGCCGCGGGTCTGGGCATCGGCGAGGACGCGCTGCAGGCCCGGTTGGGCTTGCTCGAGGGCGGGGAGCACTTGGCTCCGGAGAAGCGCGACCAGGGAAGCCGCGAGGGACGGCGTCGGCTGCCAGCGCTCGCGACGAGAGCCGGCTTCCTTGACCGAGAGGATCATCTCGTGGTCGCGAAGGAACTTAAGTCCTTGACTGACAGAGCCTTTACTAATGCCGAGACGACCCTGAATCTGGTCGAAATCGACCGGACCCGAGGAAATATAGAGCAAGGCGTAGATTTCCGCGACCGAGCGCGGGACGCCCAGGATGCCGGCCATCCGGACGAAGAAATCAGCGAGCTCGATCTCATGGGGCTGTAGCGGCTCATAAGAGGGGCGGCTCGGGCGTCGGCTGGCGGACTTTTCTGAAGGGGGCTTCATCAGGTTTAGGCCCTGCGGTCGGGGGCTTCCTGAAGTTTCAATAATTTTTGAACCTAGGCAAGGGGCAATGTGAATAAACCGGAAATAGCGATCCGCCCTCCCCTGGCGGAAAGAACGGATCTGAAAAGCTTCCACCTGGCGCCCCCTTGGGGATTCGAACCCCAGTTACCTCAGTGAAAACGAGGTGTCCTGGACCGGGCTAGACGAAGGAGGCGGTCGGTGGAAGCGAAGAACTTAGGAACGAAGTCCCTCTGGTCAAGTTTTTAGAAACAGGGCCGGCGGGCCTGGGCTTAGCGCCCGAAAAGACTGCGATCCTCGTAAGGATTCTTCGGCTGGCCGTCGGTCTTAGCCCCATGCAGGCGCTGCTGCTGGACGCCGAACCACGCCATCCAGGCCGCGGAGGCGATGAACAGGATCAGAAAGACACGGATGGCCCATTTGCGGGCGGCGGAAGGCTCGTCGGGTTCGGTCATCTCCCTCCGACCATGGGCGAGGAATGGGGCTTGGCAATCTCGACGGGTTTTTTACATATGTCATTACCCCCTTAGTCTTACCCCCTTTCCCAAGATTCTGCATGAGTCCCAAGCAGAAGCCGTTGGTGGTCATCATTGAAGACGATCGTAGCCTCGCCGCCGCGCTCGCCGATCAACTCCTGAACGCCGGCCTCTCCACCCAAGTCTTCCACAAAGGCGCGACCGCGCTCAAGTTCGTCGGTGAGTCGTATGTGCACCTGGTCCTGCTCGACCCGAACCTGCCGGACCTCGACGGACTCGCGGTGTTGGACAAGATCCGCCGCCTGGCGCATTCGCCCGCGGTGATCTTCCTCTCGGCCCTGCGCGACGGCGAGCACGTGGCGCAGGCCCTCGAAGCGGGCGCGGACGATTTCGTCGGCAAGCCGCACCATCCGGCGGAACTCATCGCGCGCATCCACGCCGTGCTGCGACGCAGCGAGACCGCGGGCGACAGCCGGCTCACCGTCAACGCCGCGCTCGGGACCGACGTGTTCCGCTTCAACGGCGCGGAAGTCCATCCCGAGCGGCTCGAACTCATCTTCGCCAGCGGCAAGAAGCACAAGCTCGGCCGCAAGGAGCTCGGCATCCTCTACCATCTGCACGCCAACCCCGGCGTCATCATCAGCCGGCACAGCCTCATCCACGCCGTCTGGGGCGTGCACGCCGACATCCGCAGCCGTTCGCTGGACCAATATGTCGCCAAGATCCGCGACGCCTTCGAAGACCATGGGCGTAAACTGGACAGCCTCCGGACGATCCACGGCATCGGTTATTGGTATGAACCGGCCCCGGCCGGCGGCGAAAACGGCGGCCGAAGGACCCGCCGGGCTTGATTCCTCGGGGAACGCCGCCATTGGTGGGGGCATGGATATCCGTTGTTACCTCAAACCCAGCTGCGGCTGGAGCAACGGCGTGCGCGCCATCATGGCGAAATACGCCCTGAACTACGTCGACGTGGACATCATCAACAACCCGGCGAACTACGCCGAGATGGTCGAGAAGTCCGGTCAGCGCCTCTCCCCTTGCGTCGAGATCGACGGCGTCATGCTGCCCGACATCTCCGGCGCCGAAGTGGAACAGTATCTCCTGGCCAATCAGCTCGTCGTCCCGAACGACAAAGCCCCGGCCGTCCCGATCGACGCCCCGTGCACTGATGCGGAGCACGAGAAGATGCGGATCAAGACGATCCGGTTTTTCTGAGGCGAAGCGATATTTCGGGTGGCGGGTGGCGGCCCCGGGTGGCGGGTGGCGGATAGATACGAATCAAAGGGAAACCGGAGACCGGATAGTATGACGGGGTATCTTGAGGTAGGGACGTGATCACTATCGCGTCCGCCCTGGTGCGTAACGGATGCGATGTCATCGCATCCCTACCCGATGAAGCTATGTCGTGACGCGGTCCCGACCCTACCTGATGCAGCTAGGGCAGCACGCGGTGCTGCCCCTACCTAAAGCAAGCACTCCCCCGATACTCTATACTCGATACTCCATACTCCATACTCTCCATCGCATCTCCGCGCCTACGGCGCGTTTACTCCGTCTTCCCGGCGGCGAAATCGGCGAGTGAGTCGGCGACCCACTGGCGCTGTTCGCCGGTGAGTTCGGGGAAGATGGGGATGCTGAGGACTTCGCTGGCGAGACGTTCGGAGACGGGCACGCTGTCGAAGCCGCGATACTTCTGGTCCACGAAGCACTGCTGGCGGTGGAGCGGGATCGGGTA
>CAXNHL010000080.1:0-6116 GCA_964202105.1 Opitutales bacterium
CGATGCACATGGTCGACTGGTATCCGACGCTGATCAAGCAGGCCGGTGGCTCCCTCGAACAGAAACTGCCCGTCGACGGCCTGGATATCTGGCCGATGCTGACGAAGCAGGCCGCTTCGCCCCACGACGCCATCCTCTCGGTATCGACCCAAGGCCCCTCCCGCGCCGCGGTCCGGATGGGCGACTGGAAGCTGATCGTCGACGGCGGCGCCGCCGACATCGCGCCGCCCGGAAAGAAAAAAGGCAAGAAGGCCGCCGGCAAATACGAGGCCGTGGCTTTGTATGACCTCTCCGCCGACCCCTCCGAAGCCAAGAACCTTGCCGACGCTCAGCCCGAACGTGTCAAAGCCATGCGCGCCCGGCTCGCCGAACTGCTCAAGGACTCCGTGCCCTCCGGCGTACGTTAAGCCATGCGCCTCCTCTGCCTGCTCGCCTCCGCCCTGCTCATGGGCGCGACGGAACCGACTAAGCCCAACATCGTCTTCGTGCTCATCGACGACATGGGCTGGGGCGACTTCTCATGCTTCGGCAATACGGAGGCGAAGACCCCGAACATCGACCGGCTGGCCGCGGAAGGACTCCGCTTCTCCCAGTTCTACGTCAACTCGCCGATCTGCTCCCCTTCCCGCTGCGCTTTCGTGACGGGCCAATACCCGCAGCGCTGGCGGATCAATTCCTTCCTCGGTAACCGCGCCGACAACAACCGTAACGGTAACGCGCAGTGGCTCGACCTGCAGGCTCCGACGCTCGCCCGCACCCTAAAGAACGTCGGCTACGCGACCGGACATTTCGGCAAATGGCACCTCGGCGGCCAACGTGACGTCGACGACGCCCCCGCGATCACGGCCTATGGTTACGATGCGTCGCTGACCAACTTCGAAGGGATGGGGCCGAAACTCCTCCCGCTCACGCTCAAGCCCGGCGACAAGGAGCCGAAGAAGATCTGGGCCGACGCCGAACGCCTCGGCGGACCGGTGACCTGGATGAACCGCACCGAGATCACGACCGGCTACGCCGACGCGGCCCTCAGGTTCATCGACGCTGCCGCGGCGAAACAGCAGCCCTTCTACGTCGACCTCTGGCCCGACGACGTCCACAGCCCCTACTTCCCTCCGCTCGAGAAATGGTCGCCGGAAAAACACCAGATTTACCTGGCCGTGCTGGAGGAGATGGATCGCCAGCTCGGACGCCTCTGCGAACGCATCCGCGGCGACGCCACCCTGCGCGCTAACACGGTCATCGTCATCTGCTCCGACAACGGACCCGAACCCGGCGCCGGCAGCGCCGGACCATTCCGCGGCAAGAAGTCCCAGCTCTTCGAAGGCGGCCTCCGCTCTTCGCTCGTCGTCTGGGCGCCCGGACTCATGGACAAAGCCAAGGTCGGCACACTCGATGCGACCTCGGTCTTCGCCGCGATGGACCTCTCCCCCACGCTGGCCCGCCTCGCGGGCGCGAAGGCGCCCGAGGGACTCGATGGCGCCGACCTGACGGGCACGCTGCTCGGACGCGCGCCGGCCTCCCACCCTGGCCCCATCTTCTGGCGTCGCCCCCCGGAACGGAAAGTCTGGCTCCCCGCCCTCGCCGTGCCGCAGCCCGATCTCGCCGTCCGTGACGGTGACTGGAAACTGCTTTGCGAATATGACGGCTCGAAGCCGCTGCTTTACGACCTCGCCAAGGATCAGGGTGAGACGAACGACCTCGCGGCGAAGGAACCGGCCGTCGTCGCGCGCCTCACGGCCGCGGTGCTCGCCTGGCATCGTTCGATGCCGGCTGACAACGGTCCGGCGCTCGGCGCGGAAGCCGGTAAAGCCGGCGCGAAGAAGAAAAAGAAGTGAGCGCCTACTTGGCGGACTTCGCTTGCTCGCGGGCCAGCTGGTCGAGATACGCGAAGTCAGGCGCAGGCATGTCCATCCGGCGTGCCAGCCAGACATAGGCGGCCTTCAAGGACGGCCAAGTCGGCTGGTGTCCGGAATGATGGTCGAACATCTCGATGCCGCCTGCCCGGCCCGTGAGCTCCCGTGTCTTGCGGGCCACGTCCAACAAAGGGCCACACGTCGCCTCGCTGTCGTATTGTCCGGCGATGAGGAAGAACGGCGGAGCATAGAAGGCGAGCAACTGTTCCTGCGAAAGACCGTCCGCGCGCATGGCCTTCAGCTTGTCGCCGAAATACCAAGCATCTCCCCAATTGGAGGAATCCCACGCCAGGCCGAAATCGCTCGCGATGATCGCCTTGAAGCGGGGATCCAGGCAGCCGGCGTAGAAGGCCATCTTGCCGCCGAGCGAATGCCCCATCACCGCGAGACGAGCCGAGTCGACCTGCGCATCCGCCGCCAAGAGATCGGCCGCCAAGAGCGTGTCATGGGTGAGCTTACCCATGCCCGTCCATCCAGGCTCATGCCGGGCGAGCTTGGCGGCGGCGTCACGCCAGACGCCCATCCCGCCCTTGCTCGCCTTCTGCTCCTCCGGCGTCAGCAGGTTGAACGGGTAAGCCTCGACCGCGGCGACGACGTAGCCCTGCCGCACGAGATGCAGGCCGAAGAAAGCCGTATTCCGCTCCGGTCCGAGCCGTTGCTTCGTCCGCAGATCGTAACCGCACATCCGATCGGGGTCATAGAAAGGCACGACGACTCCGGCGGTCCGGCCCTCGAGCCGCAGAGGCTTCAGGAGAAGAATCCGCTGCCAGGTCTCCGGACCGGTACGCTGGCGGAACAGCTGCGCCCGGAAATCCGAAGTATCGAAGGACTCGACCAGCTCCGCCGGACCAGCCTGACCGAAAGGCGACCTCGGGGAGCCCAGCGCCTGCCGCCATTTCTGCTGCGAACCATCGCCCAACTTCGGGCCGTCGGCGGCGGACACCCCTGCGGCGATAAGACAGAAAATGAGGGCTAAGCGGGGCACGACATCGCTAAATTATCCGCCTATCATGGGCCCGCAACCGCCAAACCCTACCTGCTAATTGCTCGCAACCCCGGACGGTCTAGAGTGTCTTATCTTAGTCTGTCGCACCCCCCGACCGTTCACCCCCGCCCCCATGCCGCGCTTTCCGTCCGCTTTCCTGCTTCTGGCGTCCGCCGCCACCGCGTCCGCCGTCGACTTCAACCGTGAGGTCCGGCCGATCCTGGCCCAGCACTGCTTCGCCTGCCACGGCATGGACGAGCATTCGCGCAAAGGAAAACTCCGGCTCGACCTCGTCGAATCCGCCTACGGCAAAGGGAAGTCCGGTGAAGTCGCCATCGTCCCGGGTCAGCCCGACAAAAGCGAAGTCATCCACCGCATCTTCTCCGAAGATCCGGATGACATCATGCCGCCTCCTGAGGCGAAGAAGCCGATCTCCGCGAAGGACAAGGCGACCCTGCGTGCTTGGATCGCCGAAGGCGGCGTCTACCAACCACACTGGGCCTTCTCCGCGCCTAAGCAGGCGCCCGTGCCGCAGGCCGGCGTCCACCCGATCGATGCCTTCGTGCGCGCGCGACTCGAGAAGGCCGGTCTGAAGCCTTCGCCCGAAGCCGACCGCTACGCCCTCGTGCGTCGCGTCACGCTGGACCTCACCGGCGTGCCGCCCACGCCCGAAGAGGCCGACGCCTTCGTCCAGGATAAGTCGCCCGACGCCTACGAGAAACTCGTCGACCGCCTCCTCGCTTCACCGCGCTATGGCGAACGCTGGGCGCGCCGCTGGCTCGACCTCGCCCGCTACGCCGACACCAACGGCTTCGAGAAGGACCGCCCGCGTACGATCTGGCCTTACCGCGACTGGGTCGTGAAGGCCCTCAACGCCGATCTGCCCTACGATCAGTTCGGCATCAAGCAGCTCGCCGGCGACCTCCTCCCCGGCGCCACGCCCGACGACCACATCGCCACTGGCTTCCATCGTAACACGATGCTCAACGAAGAAGGAGGAGCCGACCCCAACGAATACCGCTTCTACTCCATGGTTGACCGCGTCGGCGCCACCGGCGCGGCCTGGATGGGCCTGACGATGAACTGCGCGCAGTGCCACACGCACAAGTATGACCCGATCCTGCACACGGATTACTTCGGCGTCATGGCGCTGCTGAACAACGCCGACGAACCGACCTATCATATTCCGCCGGCCGACCTCGCCGCGCAGGTCGCCGAGCACGCGCGTAAGATCGCCGCCGCCGAAGAATCCCTGCCCGGCAAGTTCCCCGGCGGCGTCGCCGCCCTCGACCCCAAGGTCGACGCGTGGATCGCCGCCGAAGCGCCCAAAGCCTCCAAGTGGGAAGTGCTCCGACCGGCCAAGCTCACGACCACCATGCCGAAACTCGAGGTCCAGCCCGACGGCTTCATCCTCGGCGGCGGCGACAGCAGCAAGAGCGACGTCTATGACCTAACGTTCGATCGCGCCCATAAAGGCGTCACGGCAATCCGGCTTGAAGTCGCCGACCACCCTTCCCTGCCCAACGACGGCCCGGGCCTGACCAACTACGAGGGACCGCTCGGCGGCTTCTTCCTCAGCGAACTCCAAGCCTGGCAAGGCAACCAGCGGCTTGAATTCGGCGAAGCCTTCGCGACCAATGACGAAGAGGAAGATCGTATCAGCGACGCCGCCGCCGCGCCCAAGGCCAAAGCCAAGGCCAAGGGCAAGGCCGCCCGAAAGAAGAACAACGCTTCCGCCGCGCTCGACGGCGAGATGTCGAGCGGCTGGCAGGTGCTGGGCGGCTACGGCCAGCGCCAGACGGCCGTCTTCCGTTTCGCCAAGCCCACCGACCTCCCTGCCGGCTGGACGCTGAAGATGCTTTTCGAAAAACATTTCTCCTGCTCGCTCGGACACTTCCGCCTCTCCGTCACCACCGACGAGCAGGCCACCGCCACCGGTCACCCCGCGGCGATCGAAGCCATGCTCGCCGGTGCCGCTCCGCAGGATCGGGATGCCCTGCGCATGCGCTTCCTCGAGACCGCCCCCGAAGTCGCCGTGCACGCCAAGGCCCTCGCCGCCCTGCGCAAACGCATCCCCCGCGGCCAGCCCACGCTCGTCATGCGCGAGCGCCCCGCCTCCAACCCTCGGACGACGGTGCGTTACCACCGCGGCGAGTACCTGAACCCGCGCGAAGAAGTGAAACCGGGCGTACCCGCCTTCCTGCCCGGTCTGCCCAAGGACGCCCCGGCCAACCGCCTGACCTTCGCCCGCTGGCTCTTCGCGCCTGAGAATCCGCTGACCGCCCGCGTGGCCGTGAACCGACAGTGGCAGGCCTTCTTCGGCCGTGGCTTCGTCGTCTCGCTCGAAGACTTCGGCTACCAGAGCGAAGCCCCCACGCACCCCGAGCTGCTCGACTGGCTCGCCGTCGAGTTCCAACGCACTGGTTGGTCGATGAAGAAGCTGCACCGCCTGATCGTCACCAGCGCCACTTACCGCCAGTCTTCGCGCGTCACGCCTGAGCTCGCCGAGAAGGACCGCGAGAACCTGCTCCTCGCCCGTGCCAGCCGCTTCCGCCTCGACGCCGAAGTCATCCGCGACGGCGCGCTGCAGGCCGCTGGCCTGATCTCCTTCAAGATGGGCGGACCTGGCGTCTTCCCGCCCCAGCCCGCGAGCGTGACCAGCGAAGGCACGTACGGCCGGATCGAGTGGAAGCCCAGCGAAGGCGAAGACCGCTACCGACGTTCGCTCTACACGTTCATCAAGCGCACCGCCCCGTTCGCGATGGCCACGACCTTCGACGCGCCCACCGGCGAGGCGTGCATCGCCCGCCGTGACGTCTCGAACAGCCCGCTCCAGGCCCTCACCCTGCTCAACGACGAGATGTTCATGGAAGCCTCGCGCTCGCTCGGAGCGAAAGCCATGACGGCGGCCTCCGATGACGCCAGCCGCATCGCCTTCATCCTCCGCCGTTGCGTCACGCGCCCGCCGGCGCCCGATGAGATGAAGACCATGCAGGCCTTCGTCGACGCGCAGCGCGCCCGCAAGGTCGCCGACAAGGACCTCTGGACGGCCCTCGCCCGCGCCGCCCTCAATCTCGACGAGAGCATCGTGCATCCGTGACGAACAAACGAAGATACGATGTTCATAGTTCCTCGTTCTTTGTTCTTAGCGCAGCAGCCACACCTAATCATCACGCTCAATCCCCTAGCCCTTGTTTCTTAACCAAGAACTAAGAACC
>CAXNHL010000081.1:0-6099 GCA_964202105.1 Opitutales bacterium
CTTTGCTCACCTATCCGCTTTAATGCTCAGGTGGTGGAATGGCAGACACGCTGGATTCAGGTTCCAGTGCCCCTAAAGCGTAAGGGTTCAAGTCCCTTCCTGAGCACCAAAAGCAAGACACGACCCCGGCGACCCCGGGGTCGTCCGTCATACCCGGATCTCATCGTATCGACTAATCCACTACAACCCAACTCCATCCCGACCCCTGCCCCTACCCCTACCCCTGCTCATTAGTGCCTTCTCCCTATTACTTGGAGGGTTGTCCCCCGCCCGGGAATCCCTCAGGGTAGTCCGAACCCGATGGCGGACCTCTCCACATTGCCCGACGTGCTGCCCTGGCCGTTCATGGTCTGCAGCCGCAAGGGGGAGGTATTGTTCGCGAACCCGCTGGTCGAGCGCACGGTCGGCCGCAAGGTCCAGGTCGGCACCACGATCGACCGACTCTTCCTGGAACTCGAGAACGGCCAGCCGGCCTCGACCCTGCTGCGCTCCGCCGCCCGCTGGTCCGCCTGGAGCGGAATGCTCGAACTGCGCAACGACGACCTCGGCGAACCGATCCGCGCCGCCAAGATCATCCTGCAGCCCGACCCGAAGTTCGACCGCCAGGTCTGGCTGATCTTCGCCGAAGACCCGCAGATCAACGGCACGCCGATCCTCACGCCGCGTTCGGGCATGAGCCTCGCGCGCACGCTCATCGAGAACTCGCCGGACTTCATCATCTTCCGCGACCTGCAGGGACGGATCCTGCACACGAGCCGCAGCCTCGACGAATTTCTTTCGCTGCCCTACCGCGGCTACGGGGCGGACCTCACGCTCGCCGACATCCTTTCGACGAAGACGGCCGAGCAGTTCCGCCAGTTCGACGAAGAAGTCGTCCGCACCGGCCAGCGCGTCCTGCACGCCGTCATGCACTTCGAGACCCAAGACCGCCGCTCGCGGCTCGTCCGCGTGGTGCACGAACGCATCAAGGGCGGCGGCGGCCTGCCGAACGGGCTGCTGACGTTCGCGCTCAACATCACGGAATCGGTCGACGAACATAATCGCCTGCGCATCGCGCTGGAGAAAGCCGAGGAAGTCGCCGCGGCGAAGTGGCAATTCGTGGCCAACGTCACCCACGAGATCCGCAACCCGATCAACGCCATCCAGGGACTCTGCGAGACCAACCTCGAAGCCGCCACGCCGGCGCCGCCCGAAGTCCTCCGCAAGATCCAGTCCTGCGCCCGCGAGCTCGAGGACACGGTGCGCGACGTGCTCGACTTCTCCCGTCTCGACCGCGGCAACGTGACGATCGAGAGCATCCCCTTCAACCCCGTGCGCGCGCTCGAGGAAGTCGTCGCCCAGTTCCAGCACCAGGCCGGCCGCAAAGGCGTCGAGCTGGCCGTCTTGGTGCGCGCCGACACCCCGCAATCCGTGCTGGGCGACCCGATCAAATTCCGCCGCATCATCGCCAACCTCATCGGCAACGCGGTCAAGTTCACCGAAAGCGGCCATGTGCACGCCGAGCTCGACCTCGAGGAACGCAACGGCCGCCTCCGCTCCCTCCTGACGGTCCGCGACACGGGCATCGGCATCCCCGCCGATCGCCTCGAAAGCATCTTCGAACCTTTCACCCAGGCCGACGCCACCACGACGCGTCGCTTCGGCGGCACGGGCCTCGGCCTCACGATCGTCCGCAGCCTGACCCAGGCGATGGACGGCTTCATGAAGGTGACCAGCGAGGTCGGCGTCGGCTCGACCTTCGCGGCCACGGTGATGGTCGAACCCAATCCGGCCCTGGACGCTCCGCCGCAGCCGAACCTCGCGGGCCAGCGGCTCCTCATCGTCGCCGGCCACCCCCGCGTCCGCCAGTGGTTCGCCGATACGCTTTCCTTCTGGGGCGCGACCTGCGTCCAGACGGCGACTTACGACGAAGCCGAAGCCCTCTGGGCCGCCGCGGCCGCCGCCGAAGAGCCTTTCGATCGGGCCATCATCGACCTGCCCGATGACGTCAACCCGCGCCTCCCGGCCTTCCCGCGCGAGCAGGTGATCCTGGTGACATCTTCCGAAGTCGAGTTCCGCAGCCAAGCCCAGCTCTTCCGGCCGGTCACGCTCACGGCCCTCTGGACGCGTTTCAGCACCATCCCCCCGACGCTCGACGACGCCGAACCCGCCGTCGGAAGCCTCCGGGCCAGCCGCCGCCTCCGCGTCCTGCTCGCCGAAGACAACGAGGTCAACCGCGAGGTCGCCAGCGCCCGCCTCCGCCGCGCCGGGCACGAAGTCAGCGCGACGGTCGACGGCTCCGCGGCGCTCGACCTCTGGCGCACCAAGGAGTTCGACGTGGCGATCCTGGACATCCAGATGCCCATCATGGACGGGCTTTCGGTCGCCGCCGCGATCCGCGCCGAGGAACAGGCCCGCGGCCGCCGCCGGACCGCCCTCCTCGCCCTGACGGCGATGACCCAGGAGCTCGACCGCGCCCGCTGCGAGGCCGCCGGCTTCGACGCCTACCTCGCCAAACCCGTCCGCGGCGCCGAACTGCTGGAGAAACTTGAACTACTCTCGGCCAGCCAGGAGGCCGACCTCAACCGGATCCGGGACGACGAGTTCGGCGCCCACCTGGAGGCCGCCGAGGCCGAGGACGCCGAGGACCTTCGCGCCGCGGCCCGGGCCTTCCTCCGCCACGCGGACGACATCATCGCCCGCCTCTGCGCCGCCCGGGACGGCGGCGATGCGGACGCCCTCGGGCGCGAGGCCCACGGGGCCAAAGGCATGCTGTCCCTGATGGCCTGCGCCGGCCTTGCCCGCCTGGCCAACCAGATCGAGCGCCAGCCCAGCGAGAACACCGCCCGGGCCCGGACCGAAGAACTCATCGACGGCTTGCGGAAGCTACGTCTGACGCTACAGTCTCGGACAGACCTGAGCGCTGATGCCCAAGCCGAAACTCAAACCCGAGATCAAGACTGAGTCGCTGGTCTCGGCGGCTCCCAAGTGGAACGTCGTCGTGCTCAACGATCCGATCAACTACCAGGCCTACGTGGTCATGGCGTTCATGAACGTCCTGCGGATCGGTGCGCCCGAAGCCAAGAAGCTCATGCGCGCCATCCACGCCGAAGGCCGCGCCACGGTGTGGACCGGCGACCGCGAGCGCGCGGAGATGCTCTCGCTCGAGCTCCAGCAGTGGCACCTCAACTCCTTGCTCGAACAGGATGGCTGAGCTCCGCCTCACGATGACGAAGGAGGCGCGCACGGTCCTCACCGACCTGCTCCGCCTCATCGCCCCCGCCGCCGCGCGCGTGACGGTCAACCGCGCCAACGTGCCCGCGGCCGACGAGGAGATCGCCGGCTTCTGGGTCGAGACGCTCACCGCGCAGGCCTCCGAGGAGGCCCGCCTGCTTTCCGTCGCCTTCGCCAGCGCCAAAGGCGATCCGGCCGTGATCGTGCTCCCCAACGAAGCCCAAGCGCTCGCTTTCCTCCGCGCCCTCTCCGCCGTGCGCCTGGCCCTCCGCGACCTGGTCTTCGCCGACATCACGGACGCCCAGTTGGAGAGCGCCGAAGACCTCGACGACGATTCCCTGCCGACCGAGCAACGCCACGCCCTGGCCTGCTATGCCTGCTTCGGGCTGCTCCAGCAGTCGCTCATCGCGCAGCTGAACCCGGAAGCCTTCGATTGAGCGACGAAATCGGTTGAAGGTCCGGCGGCGACCCGCAACAAAAGGCCCGTGACCAGCGGCCTGCTCAGTTTCTTCTCCGCCCTCGGCGCCTTCGCCCGCCAGCTCGCCGCCCTGCCGCGTCCGCGGTTCTTCCCTTTCACCGGCGTCCTGCGCGGCATGGACGGACCGACCTTCCGCGCCGACACCGTCGCCGGATTGAACGTCGCGCTGCTCGCGTTCCCGATGTCGATGGCCTTCGCGATGAAGGCCGGCCTGCCCATCTGGTGCGGCCTCGTCGGTTGCGGCGTCGCGGCCGCCGTCGCCCCGCTCTTCAGCGGCTCCGCGAATCTCTCCGCCGGACCGACCAACGCCTCGGCGGCGCTCTTGCTCGGTTCTTTCGCCACGCTCGGGGCGATCACGCCGGAACTGCGCGCTTCGGCCCTCCCCACGCTGGTGCTCATGACCGGCGTGTTCCTGCTGCTGGCCTCCTGGCTGCGACTCAGCGGCTTCGCCGACTTCGTCCCGCGCACGGTGATCTCCGCTTACATCGCGGCGGCCGCCCTGCGCGTCATCGCGCTGCAGCTGCCCACGGCGCTCGGCATGCCGGGCGAGCACGCCGGCGATTCGCTGCCGGAAGTCCTGTGGCACGCCGCCCGCATGGGGCGCACGCTCATCAACCCGGAGCTGGGACTCGCGCTGATCACGAGCGTGGCGTATTTCCTCCTGCGTCCGAAATACGGCGCAGGTAAGGCCATCCTCGGCGCGGTCATGGTCGCGACCTTCGGCGCTATCCTCGCCCAGAACGTGGCGCACGCGCAAGGCAGCCGCGCCGACCTCGTCGGCTACGTCGGTCAGGCCGCCCAAGCCGGGGCGGCGCTCCACCTGCCCGACTTCTCGGCCCGCACGCTCTCGACGCTCTTCTCGCCCGCCCTCGCGCTCGCGGTGCTCGTCGTCATCGAAGGCACCGCCAACGCGCGCGCCTCGGCCCTCAAGACCGGCCGCCCGTCCGACCTCCACCAGGAAGTCTACGGCCTCGGGATGGCCAATCTCGTCTGCGCCTTCACCGGCGGCATGGCCGCCTCGGGTTCGATCAGCCGCTCCGCCCTCAACGTCGCCAGCGGCGCTCGCACGGCGCTGGCCTCGCTGCTCTGCGGCGTGTTCATCCTTGGCGCGCTCTTCCTCGCGCGGCCGGTGGTGGCCATCGTGCCGCTCTCGACGCTGGCGATCCTCGTCATCCTCGCGGAGATCGAGCTCGCCAACCTTTCCGCGGTGAAGCTGATCCTGAAGTCCGGCGCGCAGGACCGCACGGTCTTCCTCGCGACCTTCGCGACGGCGCTCCTCGCGCCCCTCGACGTCGCGATCTTCCTCGGCACGGCGGTCGCGGTGGCTTTCTACCTGCGCCAGACGTCCACGCCGGAGGTCGTCGAATACGACTTCTCTGAGACCGGCGAATTGCGCGAGCGCCCGAAGGGCCAGGCATCGACGGGCATCTCGATCCTCCACGTCGAAGGTAGCTTGCACTTCGGCGCGACCCAGGCCTTCCACGAACACCTGCGCCGCGCCTCGGCCGATCCCAACCTGAAGGTCCTCGTCCTGAAGTTCCGCGAAGCGCTCCACCTCGACGCCAACGGCGTGCTGCTCCTGCGCGACCTGGCCGAGACGCTGAAGTCCGACGGGCGCCACCTGATCCTCTGCGAAGCGAAGGCCGACACGATGCGCATCATCGTCAACGCCGGCCTCGACCAGGCGGTCGGTGCGGAGAACGTCTTCCCGTTCGACGAAGCCCAGCCGAACCTCGCGCTGGCCAAAGCTGTGCGCCGGGCCCGTGACCTCGCGGGCGGTGGCAACGCGGTCCTCCGCATCGTGACGGCCCCGCACCCCGAACTCCCCCGCCCGGCCTCGGCCGCCGGCGAGGACTGGCAAATCTGAGCAGGCCGGCGGTTTTCCGAGCAAGGTCCGTCCGAGCTTGTCCGTTTTACGGCGGTTTATGAATTCTGGCTTGAAGCCCGCCCCCGGACTCCCCCTTTTGGGGTGGTCTGTTCTCCGGAAAAGACACCCTCTTCTTCTCTCACCATGAGCCACTACAGCGAAATCCAAAAGCACCTCGGCACCGAAGCCGAAAACCTCCTCGGGTTTAACAACCCGAAGATCAAGAAGGACCAGATCCATTCCCCTCGCGCGGATTGGGTCGACCACGCCTTCTCCGCCTCGGATCGCAACAACCGCGTCCTGGCCAACCTGCAGCGCCTCTACGGCTCCGGCCGCCTCGCCAACACCGGCTACGTCTCGATCCTCCCGGTCGACCAGGGTATCGAACACTCCGCCGGCGCCTCCTTCGCCAAGAACCCGATCTACTTCGACGGCGAGAACATCGTGAAGCTCGCCATCGAAGGCGGTTGCAACGCGGTCTGCTCCACCTTCGGCGTGCTCTCCAGCGTCTCCCGCCGCTACGCGCACAAGATTCCGTTCA
>CAXNHL010000082.1:0-6083 GCA_964202105.1 Opitutales bacterium
ATCGATGCGCCGTTGGCCGCGGAGGAGTTGCTACGCAAGCTCCTCACCGGATCTTGGACCGGAGCGGTGATCCTGCTCGATTACGGCAAGACCATCGCGCAGTGCCTTGAATCATCGCCGGCGGGCACGGCGCGGGCCTACCGCAGTCATCAGCTTTCGGGAGCCATCCTCGAGAATCTCGGCTCGCAGGACCTCACCTGCCACGTGTTGTGGGATCGGATCGAGCCCGTCTTGGCCGGCGCCGGTTTCCGGAATGTCCGCCTCGACCGCCAGGAGGCCTTTTTCGTCAAGTATGCCGGTGCCGTGATGGAGCGCATCGCCCTCTCGGGCGACTCCGAGGCCACCGGGCGGCTGCGGGCTTTGACGCACCCGGCGCATTTCGGGGCGAAGTTCCAGGTCCAGCACGCCATCCGGGGTTAATCGCAGGTTTTTGGAAGCCACGCTCGACCTGCGGGGAACATCTCCTTTTCTGGGGTGTACCCCTCTTTTCCCGATGAAGTCCTCCCTCTTCGCCACGTTCACCCTCTGCCTCGGCGCGTCCGTCCTGTCGGCCGACACCAAGGTCATCGAAGCCTTCGAAGGCGACGGTTTCGACAGCTGGCAGACCACCGGCACCGGCTTCGGCCTGGCGCCGATCGCCGGCAAGGTCGACGGCGTCAACGGCGAGTTCCGCAACTACGGCGGCAACGCCCTCGTCTGCTCCGGCCACCGCGGCGACGCCGCCACCGGCACGCTGACGTCGCCGGAGATCATGCTGACCCACGCGAAGCTCGGCTTCCTTGTCGCGGGTGGCAATCACCCCGGTAAGACCGCCGTCCAGCTCCTCGTCGGCGGCAAGGTCGTGCGCGAAGCCACCGGCGCCAACGATCTCACCCTGCGCGAGACCGTCTGGGATATCGCGGAATTCAAGGGCAAGAAGGGTGTCATCCGCCTCGTCGATGACCACGTGGGTGCCTGGGGTTTCATCGCCGCCGACCACTTCGTCTTTTCCACCGACGCCAAGCCGAACTTCGCGAAGGGCGGTCGCCCGAAGCCGAAGGCCGACAGCAGCCTCGTGCGCGTGGCCGGCGAAGGCAGCGCCGCGCTCGTCCCTGGCGCCACCTTCAAGACGACCGCCGACCGCAAGGTCACCGGCGTCACCTCGCCGACCGCGATCGGCTTCGGCAACGACGGCTCCGTGTATGTCGCCGAGACGCATCGCTTCCGCTTCGGCGTCGAAGACGACCGTAACCACCTCTACTGGTATCATGACGACCTCGCCGCGGCCACCACCGCCGACCGTGTCGCCCTGCATAAGAAGTGGGAAGCCAAGCGTTCGCACGAGTGGATGACCGCCAAGTCCGAGCTCATCCGTCATGTCGGCGGCGAGCAGGCCGACGGTACGTTCACCACGAACAAGGTCTTCGCGGGCGGCTTCAATGACGTCCTCGACGGCACCGGCGCGGGCGTCATGGCCTGGGATGACACGGTCTACTTCGCGTGCATCCCGAAGCTCTGGATGCTGCACGACGCCAAGCAGGACGGCGTCGAAGCGGGCCGCAAGGTCATCGAAGACGGCTTCGGCGTGCGCATCTCGCTTTCCGGTCACGACATGAACGGCTTCGCCATCGGTCCGGACGGTCGCGTCTGGGGCACCATCGGCGACCGTGGTTTCAATCTCACCACCAAGGAAGGGAAGAAGTATGACTCCCGTAACCGCGGCGCGGTCTTCCGTTTCGAACCCGACGGCACGAACTTCGAAGTCGTCCACTTCGGCCTGCGTAATCCGAAGGAGATCGCCTTCGATGACTTCGGCAACGCCTTCTCCGTCGACAATAATTCCGACCAAGGCGACGCGGCCCGCGTCGTCTACGTCGTCGAAGGCGCCGATTCCGGCTGGGAGATGGAGCACCAGGCCATGCACACCTTCCACCGCTCGATCGGCCTCGAGCAGCGTCCGCTGTCGCGCTGGATGACCGAGAAGGTCTGGGAGCTCCAGAACCCGGCCCAGCCGGCCTTCATCATCCCGCCCTCCGCTTACATCAGCTCCGGACCTTCCGGTCTGACGTATCACCCGGGCGCGGGCTTCCTCGAATCCGAAGCCGGTCATTTCCACATCTGCGACTACCGCGGTTCCGCCGGTGCGTCCGGCATCTGGTCCTTCAAGATGGAGCCTGCGGGCGCCGGCATGAAGATGACCTCTTCGCACCAGCTCCTCTGGGGCGTCGCTGCGACCGACGTCGAGTATGACTGGAAGGGACGCCTCGTCGTCTCCGACTTCATCACCGGTTGGGAATCTCATCAGGCCGGACGTCTCGTGACCCTCGAGGCCGGCAAGATGATGAAGCCTGACGCCGTCGCCCCCGTGGCCGCGCTCATCAATGGCGGCATCGCCAAGGCTTCGTCCGCCGAACTCGCGGCGCTCCTCGCGCACGCCGACCAGCGCGTCCGCCTGCGCGCCCAGATCGAACTCACCCGCCGCCCGGACGCCGCGGACCGCTTCTCGGCCGCCACCCAGTCGGCGAACGCCCTCGAGCGCGTGCACGGCATCTGGGGTCTCGGCATCCTCGCCCGTCGTGGCGCCGCCATCGCCCCCGGTTCTGCCTGGAAGGGCCCGACCCCGATGGCTTCGCTCGAAGAGCGCACCGCCGCTGCCCGCCGTCTCGTCCCGCTGCTCGCGCACGCCGACGCCGAAGTCCGCGCCCAGGCCGTCCGCGCGCTGGAAGAAGCCCCGCTCAAGGGCAACGACCTGCCGCTCGGCAAGCTGATCCTCGATCCCTCGCCCCGCGTGCGTTCCTTCGCCGCCATCGCCGCGGCCCGTCTCGGTGCGGACAAGACTCTCCCAGAAGTCCTCGCGATGCTCAAGGAGAACGCCGACGCCGATCCCGTGCTCCGCCACGCCGGTTCCTTCGCCATCGACCACCTCTGCAAGACCCCCGCCGCCTTCGACGCCGTCGCCAAGGACGACAGCGCTTCCGTGCGCCTCGCCGCGGTCATCACCCTGCGTCGCCGTCTGGACGCTTCCGCTTCCCGCTTCGTGAAGGACAAGTCTCCGCTCGTCGCCGACGAAGCCATCCGCGCCGTGCATGACCTCGGCCTCGAAGCCGGTCGCCCCGCCGTCGCCGCGCTCATCGATGATCTCGGCTCCCGCGAATGGACGACCTTCATGCTGCGTCGCCTGACGCACAGCGCCTTCCGTCTCGGTGGCGAAGCGAACGCCGCCCGCGTGGTGGCCATCGCCGCCAACGAGAAGCTTCCGGACGAAGCCCGCGCCGAAGCCCTCCGTCTCCTCGCCCTCTGGGCCAATCCGTATCCCGTCGACCAGTCGACCGGCCACTGGGCCCCGCTGCCGGCCCGCGATGCCAAGGAACTGCGCGTCAGCCTGAGCGCCGCGCTGCCCGCGCTCCTGAAGGGCGACTCCGATATCCTCCGCGCCTCCCTCGAACTCGTGGAGCAGTATAAGCTCGAGGTCGCCTCGCTCTCCAACGACCTCCTCGCTGGTCTCGTCGGCAACGCCAAGCTCAGCGGCTCCGCCCGCGCCAAGGCCCTCGAGCTCTGGCTCGAGCGCAAGCCCGCCGATCTCGCCGAAGTCGCCGGTAAGTTCGCCAAGGATAAGCAGGACGAAGTCGCCATGGTCGCCCTTGGCGCGCTCGCCCAGCTGAATCCCGCCCAAGGCCTCATCGAGCTCTCCCAGTCGGCCAAGGCCGGCTCCGCCGCCCGTCGTCAGGGCGCCTGGAAGGCGCTCGCCAAGCTGACGGCTCCGGGCGTCGACGTGCTCTTCGTCGAAAGCCTCAAGGCGCTTGCGCAGGCCAAGGGTGTCTCGCCCGCCGCGATCGAACTCCTCGAAGCCTCCGCGCAGCGTCCCGAAGCCTCCGTCAAGGAAGCCCTCGCTACCACGCAGAAGGCTATCGCCGGCGGCGCCGACAAACTCGCCAAGTGGCTGCCCGCGCTGGAAGGCGGCGACGCCAAGAACGGCTTCGCGCTCTTCACCGCCTTGCCGGCCGGCCAGTGCCTCCGCTGCCACCGTGCTTCGGACGACTCGCATGCCGCCGGCGGCGAAGCCGGACCGAACCTCGCCGGCATCGCCAAGCGTGGTGATCGCCGCTACCTCCTCGAGTCCGTCGTGAATTCCGGGGCCGTCGTCGTCTCCGGTTACGGCACCGTCAACCTCGACCTCGCCAACGGCGGCGCCTTGGTCGGCACCCTCATCAAGGAAGAGAAGGAGCACGTCGACGTCGACGTCGCCGGCAACCGCTGGCGCGTGGCGCGTAAGGACATCAAGGCCATGAGCGCCCCCGTCTCCGGCATGCCGGCGATGGACGCCCTGACCCTGAACGAAGTCCGCGACATCGTCGCTTGGCTCGCGACTCTCGACAAGGCCCCCAAGAAGACCAAGCCCGCCGAGCCTAAGCCGCTCGACATCTCGACCATCAAGCCCGTCGTCTCCATCGCAGTCGCGAACATTGACCCCGCCGTCCTGGCCGCCGGCAAGCAGGCCTTCATGACCTGCATGGCCTGTCACGGGGCGAACGGCGAAGGCACCGTCCTCGCGCCGCCGCTGGCCAAGTCCAACTGGGTCAATGGCCCCGTCGAGAACCTCATCCGCATCCAGCTGCGCGGCCTGCAGGGACCCATCACCGTTTCCGGCAAGCAGTACACTCCGCCCGTGCCCATGATGGCCCTGCCGCACCAGACCGACGAGCAGATCGCCGCCGTGCTGACCTACGTCCGCAATAGCTTCGGCAACTCCGCTCCGGCCGTCACGCCCGGGCAGGTCAAGGCCCTGCGCGGTGAGACCGGCAAGCCTATGCTGACCGAGGCCGACCTCGTGCCGGCGAAGTAAGCAGCTTCGCCATCAAAACTAAGGCCCGGTCTTCGCGAGAGGACCGGGCCTTCTGGTTTCAGCGTAATGGTATCCGGATGCCAGGCCCGTCGCCGAGCGGCTCTTTGAGCAGCGTGACTTCGGTCGCGTCGCCACGCTCGATGATCACGGCTTCCATCGGCTTGGACTTGTGCGAGGTCTTCGCTCCTTGCGTGACGCGGTAGCGGACCATGAGAGAGCTGCCGAAGCGCTCGACGCCCGTGACGGCGATCCGCACGTCGCGGTCCGTCTCGTTCTCGGAGATGAGTACCACGATCTCCTTGGAGAAGTCCGGCAGCCGTGGGGCCGGTCCGGCGACCCGGGCCGGGCTGAGCAATCGCCCGAACTCCGCCTGCGTGCGGATGACCTCGCGTTGCACCCAGTTGTTCTGACCTGAATAGAAGTGCTGTTCCAGACGATGGAAGGGGACGGCTTTCGTCATCGATTCATCCGCCTTGCGCAGGCCGACCAAGCCGGCGCGGCCGTCGGGCAGCACGCCGATCTCCGCGACGAGCTGGCCTTGGTTGCGGAGTTTCTCCCAGGTGTTGCCCGTGCCTTCCTTCACGTAGAAAGCCTCGATGCCGAAGCGGATCGATCCGAAGCGACGCGTACCGGCGTAGCCCTTGAGGTAGGGGCCCGATTCCGGACGCTTCAACGTCGGTGCGCCTCCGCTGGCCAGCCCCTTCACGTCGACCTTGAGCGGGACGTAGACCATCGTGTCCTCCGGTAACCCCAGGTAGGACTCGTCCCCTTGATCACGGCGCTTTTCCCCGCGCAGCTCGGCCCATTCGTTGTTCAGTCTTTGGATGGCCGCCGGGCTCGGATTGGAGAATTCATAGCCGAGCGTCACGTATTCGCCGCGCATCAGGTCACGCGGGTCGACCGCTTGGCAGCGCAGCACGAAGCGTTGCCCGACCTCGGAGGGACGGCTATGGTTCCAGGCCATCCAGACCAGACCGAGGCACTGCAGTAACGCGGCGACCAGGACCACCGGACGGGCGCGGGACGTGACCACCGTGAAGGCGATTTCGAGCCAGGGGAGGTTCAAGGACGGTTCGGCGGCGGGCGCGGGGCTGTCCTTCTGGGCGCGCCAAACCCGGGCGAGGATGAACAGGATCACGCCGATGGCCGCGAAGAAGCCCGCGGTGCCGAGCATGCCGAAGTCCTTGGCGATATCGACGTAGCGGGCCGTCAGCCAGGCGAGGAAGACCAGGGAGCCATAGACGTAAGGGCGGAGCCGTCC
>CAXNHL010000083.1:0-6044 GCA_964202105.1 Opitutales bacterium
GTCATCGAGACCGAACTCATCCTCGCCGACATCCAGTCGGCCGAGCAGCAGCTCGACCGTAACCAGAAGAAGGTCCGCAGCCAGGACAAGGACGCCATCGCCAACGTCGAACTGCTCGCCCGTCTGGTGAAGCACCTCAACGAGAACCAGCCGGCCTCCGCCCTCGAAGTCTCCGACGACGAGCGCGCCCGCCTGAAGACCTACAACCTGCTTTCTTCCAAGAAGGTGCTCTTCGCCTGCAACGTCGCCGAAGGCGACCTCGCCGACCCTTCGAAGAACCCGCACGTCGCCGCCGTCTCCGCCCTCATCGGCAAACGCCACGGTTGCGAGCACGTCGTCATCTGCGCGCAGGTCGAAGCCGAGCTGTGCGACCTTTCGCCCGCCGAAGCCACCGAGTTCCTCCAGTCCCTCGGCGTCACCGACTCCGGCGTGTCTTCGCTCATCCGCGGCGCCTACCACCTGCTCGGCCTGGCTACCTACTTCACCGCCGGCGAAAAGGAAGTCCGCGCCTGGACCTTCCGCAGCGGCATGACCGCCCCGCAGTGCGCCGCGGTCATCCACACGGATTTCGAAAAGGGCTTCGTGAAGGCCGAAATCGTTTCGTACGAGGACCTCGTGAAGAACGGCTCGGTCGCCGCCGCCCGCGACGCCGGCCGCTACCGCCTCGAAGGCAAGTCCTACCTGTTCAAGGACGGTGACGTGGCCCTGTTCCGCTTCACGGACTAAGGCCTTAGCCCTAATACCCCAAAAAACGACGCGTAAATGCGTCCTTTCTTTTTGCCATGGCTCACGGGCCTCGCAACCATTGGGAATCGTCCCTGTCCTAACCCCATGATGCCACGCTTCCTCCCCCAGTTGGCCCTGCTCTTGGCCGCCGTCCTCGGCGCCGCCGAGACCCGCCCTAACATCGTGGTCGTGATCGGCGAAGACATGGGCCCCGACACGGGCGCCTACGGTTGCAAGGATGCCATCACGCCGAACATGGACCGCCTCGCCAAGGAAGGCGCCCGGTTCACCCGCGCCTTTACCCACACGGGCGTCTGCGCCCCGTCCCGCAGCGGCATGGTGACCGGCCAGTACCCTCTCAAGTATGGCGCGCAGAACATGCGCTCGGTCGTCGTCAACCCGCCCCACCCCTTCACCGAGAAACTCCAAGCCGCCGGCTATCATGTGATGTGGCCCGGCAAGACCGACTTCCAAGGCGTGCCGGAAAAGAACCTCGCGAACGATCGCAAGAACTGGGTCAACCCGGCCAACCGTCCGGCGGGCGAGCTTACCGCCAAGCCGAAAGAACCGTTCTTCGCTTATTTCAACGACACGGTCAGCCATGAGAGCCAGGTGCGCGCCAACGACGGCGATCACGCCCGCAACACCGCCGCGCTGAAGCCTTCCGACCGACGTGATCCCGCCAAGGTCGAATTGCCGCCTTTCTATCCGGATACTCCGGCCGTCCGCCGCGAAGTCGCCCACTACCATGAACTCGTCACGGCGGTGGACTATTCCCTCGGCCGCGTGCTCGACTGGCTGAAGGCGCATGATCTCGAAAAGAACACCATCGTCATCCTGACCGGCGACCACGGCCGCGGCATGCCGCGCTTCAAGCGCTCGGTGAAGGACACCGGCACGCGCGTGCCGCTCATCGTCCGCTGGCCCGGTCAGATCGCTCCCGGCACGGTCCGCGAGGACTTCGCCAGCTGGATCGACTTCGCCCCGACGGCGCTGACGCTCGCCGGCGTCCCCGTTCCCGCCGAATACGACGGCCATTGCTTCCTGCCGACGGCCGCCCAGCCGCCGAAATACGCCTACTCCTTCCGCGACCACATGGACGAGAGTTTCGACAAGGTGCGCTCCGTGCGCGACGCCCGCTTCCGCTACGTGCGCAACCAGGCGCCCGGGGTCGATGAGGCCGGCAAGGTAGCCTACCAGGAAGTCGGCCAGACGATGCACGAGCTCCGCCGCGTCCAAGCCGAAGGCAAGCTGACGCCCATCCAGGCGCTCTACTTCAATCCGAACCGCGCCGCCGAAGAGCTCTTCGACACCCAGAGCGACCCGTGGGAAGTGAAGAACCTCGCCGGCGACCCTGCCCATGCGGCCAAGCTCGCCGAACTACGCGCCGAGTGCGACGCCTGGCTCGCCCGCTGCGGACCGCTGGCCGATCTCCACGCGGACGAACTCGTGAAGCGCGGCGTCATCAAGCCCCGCGACGAGAAATACGAAGTACGCCGCAAGACCGGCTCGACCGCCGGCGACGCCGCCGCGGCCGCCAAGAAAAAGGCCAAGCAGCCCGCCAACAAATAATCTCCTTATCATCATGCGCCTCCCTCTCCTCCTCTCCGCCTCGTTGCTCGCCTTCGGCTGCAAGCCTGCTCCGCAGGTCGCCCGCTACGAAGTGAAGTCCGACGCCGCGCCGGCTCCCGCCGCCGCTCCGGCCGCGCCCGTCGCCGCGCAGCCCGCTCCTTCTCCGGCCGTCGCCGCCCCGATGGTCGCGCCCGCCTCGATGAAGGCCGAAGCGGCCTCCTTCGACGCCCCCAAGTGGGCTAAGCTCCCCGCCGGCTGGTCCGTCGGTCCTGAGAACGGCATGCGCAAAGCCACCTGGATCGTGGCCGGCCCCGACGGCTCCAAGGCCGAGGTCGCCGTGACGGTCTTCCCCGGCAACGTCGGCGGCCTCACCGCCAACGTGAACCGCTGGCGCGGCCAGATCGGCCTGCCGCCCGCGAGCGGTGACGACATCGCCGCTTCCGCCAAGCCCGCCAAGGTCGGCGGCATCGAGAGCCAGCGCTTCGTGATGGCCTCGAACGATGGCAAGAAAGGCCTCGATGCGGTCATGACCCCGCACAAGGGCGCCACCTGGTTCTTCAAGATGAGCGGTGACGCCGCCGCTGTCGCCGCCAACGGCGCCGCCCTCGTCGCCTTCCTCGCCGAATCCCAGCTTCCGTGAACAACGAAGAATTTCAGAAGAAGGCCGATAGCGGCCGTAAATTCATCGACACGTTGGCTTCGCTGAAGCTGACGGTCTTACTCCTCGTGCTTTCGATGCTGCTGGTGCTCCTCGGCACGCTCGAACAGGTCCACTGGGGCGTCTGGCACGTCCAGAAGGTCTACTTCTCTTCCTGGTATTGTTTCTACCCGATGGACGACACCGCCCCGCTGCAGATTCCGCTCCCGGGCGGGTTCCTCATCGGCGCGTTGCTCGTGGCCAACCTGGCCTTCGCGCACTTCCGTCACTTCAAGGCCACGGCTTCCAAGGTGGGTATCAGCATGATCCACGCCGGCCTGCTCCTCCTGCTCATCGGCGGCTTCATCACCGCGGTCTACCAGGAAGAGTCCGCGATGATCGTCCCGGAAGGCGAGAGCCGCAACTTCTCCGAGGCGTTCCGCGAATTCGAATTCGCCCTCGTCGAGAAAGACCCCAAGGCCGACCAGGTCGTCGTCGTGCCCGACACGATCTTCCGCGCCATCGCCGCCAAGCAGGCTCCCGACACGGTCGCCCTGCCCGGCTCACCCTTCACGCTCAAGGTCCTCACCTATCACCCGAACGCGATGCTGCGCGCCAAGTCGCAGATGGCCGACGGCCTCCCGATCAAGGCGACCCAAGGCATCGGAGCCCGCACGGAACTGGCCTACAAGCCGGAGCCGGAAAGCTACGACGACAACAACCCCAACGCCCCGACGGCGATCGTCGAACTCCTCAAAGGCGCCCAGTCCGCCGGCGTCTGGGTCGTTAACCTCAACCTGACGGAGAATTTCGACGCCCAGGAATTCAAGGACGGCGGAAAGACCTACCAGCTCTCGCTGCGCCGCGTGCGCTACTACGTCCCCTTCACCCTCCGCCTCGACAAGTTCACCCACGAGAAATACCCGGGAACGAACACGCCCCGCCGCTTCGCCAGCGATGTGACGATCAAGGAAGGCACCGGCTCCTTCGCCTATAACATCTCGATGAACCAGCCGCTCCGCCATGCCGGCCTCACGTTCTTCCAGTCGAGCTTCGGCAGCACCAAGGACGGCAAGGACCTCAGCGTCCTCCAGGTCGTCCGTAATCCCGGCTGGCTCATCCCTTACGTCTCCGTGTTGGTGATGTCCGTCGGACTCATCTGGCACTTCGGATTCTCGCTCGTGCGCTTCCTCCGCGGACGCGCCGCCAAGGCCGCCGCCGTGCTCGCGCTCGGCTTTCTCTCGGCTTCCGCGCAGGCCGCCGACGCTGGTTGGAACAGCCGCGAATTCGGTCAGATTCCCGTGCAGAGCGGCGGACGCATCGTGCCGATCGAGACCCTCGCGACGGGCTCGCTCCTCCAGATGCGCGCCCGCACCTCCGTCGCGCTCTCCAAGCTCGAACGCGTGGCCTTCGGTCAGCGCCCCTCCACCTGGTCGGCCGAGGATCGCGCCGCGATCGCCAAGGAACTCCCGGCCCTCGATACGAACCTTCAGGCGATGCTCGAGAAGCGCCCGGTCCGCCTGTCCGGCGGCTCGATCTCCGCGATCGACTGGCTCATCGAAGTCTCCTTCCGCGCGCCGATCGCCCGCCACCTGCCGACCTTCCGCGTCGAACACCCGAACGTGCTCAAGCGCGTCGGCGGCGACCCCGAGAAGAGCCTCTACGTCAGCTGGGATGGCATCCTGAAGAATAGCGCCGAACTCAGCAAGGCCGCCGAGAAGGCCCGCAAGCGAGCCCAGGCCGACCGTGACGCCGAAGACCGCGCCCTGCTCAACCTGGAAGGCGCCGCCCGCCAATACGCGGCGCTCAGCATGACGTTCATCCCCGGCGACTTGCCGGCCGACGTCACCCCGCGCCGCGAATACGGCGCTTGGATCAGCGCCCTCAACCGTGCCCTCTCCGAGATGAACGCCAGCCGCGCCAACGGCGGCTCCGGCCAGGCCTTCGACCCCGAGCTCCAGAAGACCGTCCGCACGTTCGTCGAACGCTACCAGGATTTCGAACGCGAAGGCGCCATCGGCCTGATGCCGCCCAAGGATCCGGATTCCGTCGAGCGCTGGGATAACCTCGGCGGCTCCCTCCTCGGCATCATCAAGGACCAGAAGACCCATCGCGCCGGTCTCGCCGAGGACGGCCTGATCACTCGCTACGCCGATTTCTCCATGGCTTGGCGCGAAGGCAAGGACGACGAGTGCGCCCGCCTCGCCTCCGCCATCTCGGCCTCCCTCAAGGGACCGTGGACGGCCAAGGCTGAGTCCGAAGCCTCCTTCGGTCGCATGCAGCCCTTCTACTGGCTGCTCATCGCCTACGCCGTCACGGTGCTCATGGTCTTCGCCTCCTGGCTGACGTCCTCCGAGAACCTGCGCGCCTGGGCCTACCGCCTGCTGGTGCTCTGTTTCGTCCTGCACACCGCGGCGCTCGGTTACCGCATGTGGCTGCACGGCCGTCCGCCGGTGACCAACCTCTACTCCTCCGGCATCTTCGTCGCCTGGGGCGCCGTCGCCCTCGGCATCATGCTCGAGCGCGTCTGGAAGAATGGCATCGGCGCCGCCGCCACCGGCATCACGGGCTTCGTCTCGCTGATCGTCGCCCATAACCTCGGCCTCTCCGGCGAAGACAACCTCGAGAGCGTCCGGGCGGTGCTCGACTCGAACTTCTGGCTGGCGACGCACGTCACCATCGTGACGCTCGGCTACTCGGCGACCTTCGTCGCCGGCCTGCTCGGCGCCCTCCACCTCGCACTGCGCGCCTTCAAGTCCGACTACAACTGGGGCGACAGCGTAGCCCGCGCGGCCTACGCCATCCTGGCCTTCGCGGTCCTCGCGAGCTTCATCGGCACGATGCTCGGCGGCATCTGGGCGGACCAGAGCTGGGGTCGCTTCTGGGGCTGGGATCCCAAGGAGAACGGCGCCATCCTCATCGTGCTTTGGTGCGCCATCTGCCTGCATGCCCGCTGGGGCGGACTCGTCCGTCGCGAAGGGCTCATGCAGCTCCTCGTCTTCGGCAACATGGTCACCGCCTGGTCTTGGTTCGGCACCAACCTCCTCGGCGTCGGCCTGCACAGCTACGGCTTCACCGAATCCGGCTTCTTCTGGCTGATGATCTTCTG
>CAXNHL010000084.1:0-5966 GCA_964202105.1 Opitutales bacterium
AGCTTCACGAGTCCGCCGGCGGCTTGCTGCCAGCGATCGAACTCGGCGATGGCCGGGGCGCGCACGTCCGCTGCCGGATGCGCTCCGCGCGGCCCATCCTCGGGCGCGATGTGCGGCCCTTCGACATGGATGCCGGCGACCATCGCGGCGACATCGGTAAACTGACTGCAGGCCTCACGGATGGTCCGTAAGGCGGCGATGATGCGTGCCTCTGGCGCGGTGATGATCGTCGGCAGGAACGTCGTGACCCCGACCTTGAGCAGCGCCTGGCACAGGGCCCGCACGGTCGCCGTATCGAGGGTCAGTCCGTTGAGATCATGTCCGGCGTAGCCATTGACCTGCAGGTCGACCAAGCCGGCGCTGAGCCAGCGCTTTTCGCCGTGTTCGGCGAATGCGATCGCCTTGATCACGCCGCCTTCGATCTCCACAGCCAGACCGCGCCCCGTGATAGGATCGCGACCAAGGACACGCTGGGAGGAGGCGGACACGGAATCAGCGGGCGAGTTCGGTCGCCGCGGCGTCGTCGATATACAGCGTGCAGTCAGCGTGGCGCTGGACGATCGAAGCGGGACAGGTCGGCGTCACCGGACCTTCGACCGTACCTTTCACCGCGACGGCCTTACGCTTGTCCGGGACGGAGAGGATGAGGCGCGCGCTCTTCATGATCTGGCGGATCGACATCGACACGGCCTGCTTGGGCACGTCGTCAAAGGTCGGGAACCAGCCCTCGCCGAACTGCTGCTGGCGGCAGGCGTGATCCAGATTGACGACGATGTAAGGCACCTCGGTCTCGAAATCCGCGGGCGGATCATTGAAGGCGAGGTGAGAGTTCTCGCCGATACCGGCGAAACAGAGGTCGATCGGACAGGCCGCGATGCGCGCATTGAGACGCTTCAGTTCGGCGGCGAGATCCGGCGCGTCGGCGTCCACGGGGACGAACTCCGCCCGGGCCGGCAGTTGGTCGATGAAGCGTTCGCGGAGATACTTACGGAAGCTCGCGCCATGCGCCTCCGGGAGGCCGACGTATTCGTCGAGGTGAAAGATCGTGACCTTGGTCCAGTCGATGCCGGGCTCCTTCACGAGCTGCTTGAGCGTCTCGAACTGGCTGGCGCCGGTGGCGACGATGATGTTCGCCCGGGGCTGGCGGGCGAGGATGGCGCGCAGTTCGCGGGCGCCGTGTGCGGCCGCGGCGTGGCCCATGGCGACGGCGTCCTTATGCTGTTCGATCTTCATGGCGGGGTGCAGTCAGACTGCCCTACCCCGCCCCCGGCGGGCAAGCGCCTAACGCCGGCCAAACGGAGGACTTCCGGCGATTAGCCGACGAGGTCGAGGCCGCGGAGGGTGCCGGTGGACGAAGCGAACTGGTCCGCCTCGATGCCCATGCGTTGCAACATGGAGACGTAGAGGTTCGGCAGCGGATAATTGTTCTCGGTGTCGAAGACGTGGTGCTGGCCGTGCTTGAAGCCGCCACCCATGAGCAGGGTCGGCAGATTCGTCGTCGTATGGGCGCTGGCGTTGCCGAGGTTGCTGCCATACAGGATCATCGTGCGATCCAGCAGGGACTGACCGTCTTCCTTGGCGGACTTCAGGTCAGCCATCAGCTTGGCAAGCAGCGTCATGTGCATGCTGTCGATCTGCTTAAGCTGCGCGAGCTTCTTGGCCGACTTGCCGTGGTGAGAAAGGCTGTGGTAACCGTCGGTCGTCGTGTGGACGTGGTCGATATCGAGGGCCGGGGTGTTGACGCTATCCAGCATGAGGGTGACCGCACGAGAGGAGTCGGTCTCGAAGCAGAGGCGGGCCATGTCATACATCAGCCGGACCTTATCCATATACTCCTTGGGGCTGCCCGGATCGCGCGGGGCCGACGTGGTGGCCACGGGACGCGGCTTACGCTCCCACTCCTTGGACATCTGCATGCGCTGCTCGAGCTCGCGCACGCTGGTGAAATACTGATCGAGACGGTCGCGGTCGCGCGCGCCCATGGTGCGACGGAGTTCGCCGGCCTGGCCGCCCACGGCGTCCAGGATGCTCTGGCCGAGCTGCAGACGGCGCTCCTGCGCCCTCACTTCGGCCTCGGAGCCGCCCATGAACATCTTCCGGAAGACCTCGGAGGCGCGCTCTTCGGTCGGGATCATCACGCCGCCGGCGGTCCACGAAAGACTGCGGGAGCCCCGGGCGCAGTTCACGCCGAGGGTCATCGAAGGGAAGCGCGTGAGATGTCCGATGCGCTCGGCCATGAACTGGTCGAGGGAGATCGTATTGCGGAAGCCGCCGCTGCTCGGGTGCGGGGCCGCAGTCAGGAAGCAGTTGTCGGCCGGGTGGCCGCCGTCGACGTCCGGGTGCGATACGCCGGAGAAGACGCTGAAGTCATTACGGTGCGCCTGCAGGAGCTCGAGATAGGCCGACGGCTTGTAGTCCTTCCCCTTACCCGTCGGAAAGAAGTAGTCCGGGACGAGGCCGAGGTTATTACAGATGCCCAGCATGCGCCGAGGCTTGGTGGTCGGCGCCGGGGCCGCCGCGAAGGCCGGGGTCATGGCGTCGAGCATCGGCAAGGCCAGCAGCACGCCGGTGCCGGCCAGGAAGCGGCGACGAGAGACGGCGCGCTTGAACGCGACGAACGGGGCTTGGGAGGAACGGAAAGGAGCCATCGGGGTAGGTTTACTTGTTAAGGAAGAGTTCGCTGGTGACAAGTCCGCGGACCAGGTCGCGGACGCCGTAACGGCCGGCCTTGGCCCCGTCGAGGACGGCCTCGACCTTGGCGCGGTCGGCAAAGCCCACCGGGGCGCCGGTGGCGTAGACGGTGAACTGCCCGACGAGGTTGCGGGCCAGCTGACGTTCGTCGGCGGCGACGAGGCGCTTGAATTCACGGATGTCCTTGAAGGCCTTGCCGTCGAGTTCGCCATAGGTCTCGATCTCCAAGGCGTTATGAAAGGCGAAGGCCTGACCGTTCTTGCCGATACCGACCTCCGGAGTCTTGCCGTCGAGGGCGCGGTAACGTTCACGGAAACCGCCCATGACGTCGAAGCTCTCGAGCGCGAACCCAGGCGGATCGATCTTGGTGTGGCAGGACGCGCACGATTCGAGCGTGCGATGTTTCTCCAGCTGCTGACGGATCGTCACGGCCCCACGGGTGTCCGGCTCGACGGCGGGTACGCTGGGAGGCGGAGGTGGCGGTTTACGGCCGAGGATGCGCTCCATGACCCAGGCGCCGCGGATGACGGGCGAAGTCGTGGTGCCGTTGGCGGTGACCTTGAGCACGGCAGCTTGGGTCATGAATCCGCCGCGCACGCTGCCAGCGGGTAAGGAGACCTTGCGTAGCTTCACGCCTTCGACGGACGGGAGCTGGTAGAGCGAGGCAAGGCGTTCGTTGACGAAGACGAAGTCCGCCTCGACGACGGTGCGGGCCGGGAGGTTCGCGCGGAGGAGCTCGGCGAAGGTGGCGTGGCTCTCGTCCCGGGCCGAATCCAGCAGATGGTCGTCGAGATAGTAATCCGGGTACAGCAAGCTGTCCGGGTCGTTGGCGCCGGCCTTGCGTAGTTCGAGCCAGTAGTCGGTGAACGATTCGACGAAACGCTGCGAACGGGCGTCGGCGAGCAGACGGTCCGTCTGGGCGCGGAGGACGGCCGGATCGCGCAGCTTCTTCGCGTCCGCCAAAGCGCGGAGCTCGGCGTCGGGCGGCGAATTCCACAGGAAGAAGCTCAGGCGAGAAGCCACGGCGTGGTCGTCCAGCGCCCCGGGTGCCTCACGCAGGTAAAGGAAGGACGGTGAGCAGAGGACGGCGGCATAGCCCGAGAGCATCGCCTCAGCGAAGGAGCTGCCGGACTTCAGCGCGCCTTGGATGATCGGCAGGAAGCGGACCTCTTCCGCGGCGGAGACCGGACGACGGTAGGCGGAGCGGACGAAGCGACGGAGCAGTCGCTCGGCGTCGGCGGCCTCATCACGCGGGGTCACGGCGTAAGGCAAGATCGCGCTCTTGGGGGTAGGCTTGACCGGCAAGTCATCGAACAGGACCGCATAGGGCGCCGCCGGCCATTGCGGGGCGACAGGGCCCTTCACCTCGATCCAGCGCATGACCAGGCCGGGCTGACCTTCAGGCGTAGCGAGCGGATTCTGCGCACGAGAAGCACCGGGACGGGAACGGAAGAAACGGGTGACGTCGATCTGGATGCTCTCGCCCGCCTCGAGCACGACGTCGAGTTCGGCGACGGTGACATCAGGTCCGAGGTCGATCGTGCCGATGCGACGCAAGACGCGCGGCGGCGTGAGCGCGTAGACCGTGATCGGCTCGGAGCGGCGGCCCTTGGAGATGTCATCTAGGTCGGGGATCTGCCAGCGGACCTGCCCCTTGGACTTCGTCTTGCCTGGCCCGACCCAGACCGAATGGCCGCAAAGTTTGATCAAGTAGCGCCCGTCCTGCGGTGCGCGGAAGGTTCCGAACCAAGGCTCGACCGGCTCATAAGCACCATGCACGACGCCGACGCCTTCCTCATCGCGCAGCATAGGGTTGGCCTTGCCCACGGTGGTAGGGGCATTACCCGCGCGCACCTCCGGCTGTCCTTTGAACCCCAGCGTCGGGAAGGTCGCGCGTTCGGGCGACTGGTTGAACTCGGAGAACTTCATCTTACCGACGTAGCCACCCTGCTGGCGGGCGTAATGCCGGCGACTGCCGGTCTCATTCGGCGCGACGGACGAGATGAACGCGGAACGAAGGGCTTCTTCGGCCGCGCCAAGGGTGCGTTGGAGTTGGACGTGCGAGACGTCCAAGGCTTCGCCGCTCTTGTTGTAACGATGCGCCTCGGTGTCCTCCGGCAGCGACTCTTTGATATCGAGCCACGGCGCCTGCAGCAGTTCACGGACCGCGTTCTCATATTCGAAGCGGTTCATGCGTCGCTCGACCGCACGTCCCTGGGCGGCGATACGGGTGACGTCCTCACGGAGGAGGCTGGCGGAAAGTTGGCCTAGGTAGGCGGACTGCTCGCCGGCGGCGGGGCGAGCCTTCTTCTTCGGCGGCATCTCGCCATTGGCCGTGCGATCGTGGATCTTGACCCAAGCGGCGAAGGACTTCGGGTCCTGGAGGTCCGGCTTCAGGGCGGTCATATCCAGGCCACCTTTCTTCGTTTCGGCGTCGTGGCACTCGACGCAGTTCTTCTCCAGGAAAGGCGCCAACGCCCCCGAGGAACCGAGGGGCAGCAGAAGGAGACCGAGGATGGCGGCGCGGAAAGTCATGCAGGGCAACTATTCAGACAGCGGAACGAGGGCCGGGTTGCCAAGGCAATCCACCGGGGAATAGGCGGTTTTGCTAGGCTTTGAGCCCTAGGCGTCGGGGATTGTGCCCCGGGCGACGACCCCCTGCCCTTCGGCATGCTTTCCGTCATCCGTTCTGCCGCGTTGGTCGGCGTAGAAGCCGTGCCGGTCGAGATCGAGGTGAACACCGGCGAGAAGGGCGAACTCGGCTTGTGGCTGGTCGGCCTGCCCGACGCCGCGGTCAAGGAGTCGGAGGAACGCGTGCAGTCCGCCCTGCAGAACAGCGGACTCCGGCTACCGGAGACAAGGACCACCATCAACCTCGCGCCCGGCGACCTGAAGAAAGAAGGTGCCATCTACGACCTGCCCATCGCCCTCGGCATCGCGGCGTCGACCGGGCAGTTGGACCGAAAGTTCTTACAACACTACCTCATCGCCGGTGAGCTCGGTCTGAGCGGCGCGACGCGGCCGGTACGCGGCGGGGTGGCGATGGCCATCCTCGCCCGCAAGTCTGGCCTACGCGGCGTGATCCTGCCGAGGGCATCGGCGGAAGAGGCCGCGCTGGTCGGCGGCATCGAGGCCATCCCGGCCGACACCCTTGACGGCGCCCTACGTTTTCTGACGGGCGAGAAGCAGGTCACGCCGCTTGCGCCCCCTCCGGCAGAGTCCGTTTCAAGCGAAGGTCAGCCGGACTTCGCGGAAGTCAAAGGGCAGTTGGCGAT
>CAXNHL010000085.1:0-5909 GCA_964202105.1 Opitutales bacterium
CGTCGCTCGTAATCGGCGAGGGCCGCGGGATCCTGGTGCTCGGCGAGATAACGGAACACCTGGCGGGTGCGTTCGGCGTAAGGACGCCACTCTTCCTCGGTCGCGCCGTTGGCCTTCAGGAGGGAGGTCGCGTAGAAGTAGGCCTTGCCTAAGGTCTCGCGGACCGCGCGCGTGGTCGCGCCGTCCTCGCCGTCGGCCGCGGCGGATTCTTTCAGCAGCTGCGACAGGTCGGCGATCGCGCCGGCGACGTCGAGCATCTCGACCTTCGCCTTGGCCTTCGCCAGGCGGATCTGATGACGCACCGTCGGGCGCTCGTTGGGCGGCAACATGCCGGCGAGCTTGTCGTATTCCTCGACGATGACAGGCCAGTCCGGTTCCTTGGCGCGCTCGAGTTCGCGGATACGTGTGAGATGATCGCGGGCCTGTTCGCGGGCCAGCTGGGACTGGCCTTCGTTGAAGTGGTAATACACCACCCCGACGGGGAACAGCAGCCAGAGCAGCGTGAAAAACTTCCTCATCGGACGCCGCCCTCCCCGGCCGCTTCGTCCCGGTGGACGACCTTCCACCCGGTCCCGAAATATTGCAGCGCTACCGGCAGCAGCGCGAGCACCGCCGAACCCAGCAGCATCGCCAGCACCGCGAGCTGCGCGAGGCTGAGGCCCGACTTCGCCGGCGGCGTCCGCCGGACGAGGTCGCCCAAGGCGTCGGTCGGCAGATGCTTCTCATTCACGTCGTAATAAGCCCCGCGCAGGGCGCGCGCCACGTTCGCCAGCACTTCGGCGTCCTGCCGCGATTGGTGCCCGGCGATGAAGGTGCCTTTGCGCGGATCGCCGACGCCAAGGACGAGCACGTCCTTGACGGACTTCGGACGCGGCAGGATCGGCTGCAGCGGGACGGTATCGCCATCGGTGAAGATGACCAGGCGCACCGTCTTCTCCGGCAACGGGGCGACCACCTTGACCGCGGCGTTGATCGCTGCGCCGAGGTCGGTCGAGCCGGGCTTCATCACGTAATGGACCGGCAGTCCGTCGAAGACATTGCGCACGAGCTCCGGGTCGCGTGCGTCCATGACCACGGAACGCGCCTCGGTGTAGAAGCCGACGACGCCGTAACGGAGATCGCCGCCCACGCGCATGAGCACGGCCTCGACCTCCTC
The DNA here is from genome assembly GCA_964202105.1 of Opitutales bacterium. Classification (GTDB taxonomy): domain Bacteria; phylum Verrucomicrobiota; class Verrucomicrobiia; order Opitutales; family UBA953; genus UBA953. Next base: position 1,157 of record CAXNHL010000085.1, read on the forward strand.
GCGCATGCGTTGCTGGCGCGTGACCTTCCCTTCCGGTCCCGCGTCCTTGAGATACATGCTCGGCGAAAGGTCGGCGACGAAGACCAGCCGGGTCGGCTCCGCGGTTTCGGCCGGCTTGCCGTCCTTAGCCGCCAGATGGAGCTGCCACGTCACGGCCAGGCCCCAGGCGAAAGCGGCGAGCGACAGGCAACGCAGGAAAGGCGCGATCGCCGTCCAGCCCCGCGACCTCCCCTCCGGCCCAAACGCCAGCCGGGCGGCGACCCGTACCCGACGGGCATGCAAGGCCTCCGCCAATGCGGAGAGCAGCAACACCAGGAGGGCGGCGTATACGGGGTTCATGGGGGCGGCGGGGTAGCCGTCTAAGGGGGAAATAAGTCACCCCGCCGAAGCGAGGCAAACTGCAATGCGCCCGACGCCCCCTTTATCCTCCACCGGGGAGGCATTGAGGGCGTGAACAAACCAAGAAATGTCGTCCGGAAAGGAGACGGGGCAAGCCCCCTCAGGCGCCGACCATCCGCAGCCAGGCGCTGAGGTTATAATAGTTCGAAACACGAGCCACCTTGCCGTCCTTGATCTCGAAGAAAGCCCCGACCCGGAGGTGATACTTCTGGCCGGTGGCGGGCGGGAGGCCTTCGTCGGTCTTAAGGTATTCGCCGCGGATATAGAACTCAGCGGCGGCGCGGGAGGCGTCCGGGCCGGCGAAGACGACAAGGTCCTCCACCTGCTCGCGGTAAGCACGGTCCATGCGGCCGAGGAAGGCGCGGAAAGCCGGGATGCCGACCTCGACGCCGCCTTCGTTGATCTCGTGGACGATGTCAGGGTGCAGGAGGGCGAGCAGGGCTTCGCGGTCACCGGAATTGAAGGTCTGATAATACTGACGAATGAGCGGGTTCATGGGTTCAGGAAAGGAGACGGAGCGGACGGGCGCTGAGTTTCGAAGGGTCGGTCTCGCCGGGAGTGGCGCGATGACGACGCAGGAGCGCGAGATCGATATCGACGGTGAGGGCATGGTCGCCTTCGGCGCAGACCGGTGTAGCGAGGTGCCGAGGTTCGTCGCGGAAAGCGGCCTGCGAGGGCGCGAAGGCCGCGGCCCGGCCGACGTTCTCGTCGATGAGCACGGAATTCGTCCGCCCGAGGAGATGACATACGCCGACATGGCAGCCGAGTTCGACGGAGCGCGCATCGGCGCAACGCCCTACCCTTTCGACGCCCAGCAACGTCTCGGTCGCGCTCGGCACGAGCATCAGTTCGACCCCCTGTCCACGCAGGAGGGCGGCCAGTTCAGGGATCTCGACGTCGAGGCAGATCACGACGACGCAACGGACGCCGCGGAAGGACCAGAGGCCGACGCCGTCGCCGCCGACGAAGGCGGATTCCCACGGCGTGAGATGAAGTTTGTCCTGATGGCGGAAAGCGACGCCATCCCAGATCGGCGCACGGTTGCGGAGCTGGCCGTCCGCGCCAAGGAACGGCACGGTGCCGAGCACGACGCCCTTGTCGGCCTGCGCCAGACGCGGACTGAGCCGCGGCCAGAGGTCGGCCCAGAAGAACTGCGCGACGCCGCGGAGTTTATCTTCACCCGCGACAAAAGGCTCGAGGCCCATCCAGAGGAATTCCGGCAGCACCACGAGATCCGCGCCATCGTCCCAGGCTTCGCGCACCTGCGCGCAGACGCGGTCGGCGAAGGCGTCGGGCGAGGCCGCGGGGACGCCGACGTCGAAGGTCAGCAAGGCGAGGGTCAGGCGGTCCATGTCTTCGTCCAGAAGGTGAGGGTCTTGGGAGATTCCTGCTCTTCGCCGGCTTCCTTCCAAGGGAAAACCGCCTGCAGCTCCGGACGGCGACGATAGCCTTGGCGCGTCCAGAAGGCGTCCAGCGGCCGATGGCCCGCGGGCCGGGCCGGATGATCGGCCGGCCGGTCGACCGCGCAGAAGGCGGTCGTGCGCAGGCCGAGCCGGCGGGCATGCGCTTCACGCCGGGCGAAGAACTCGCCGCCGAGGCCGCCGCCGCGGAATTCCGGCAGGACGATGCTCTCGCCCAGATATAAAACGTCATCCGTAGGCACCCCGGCGCGTTCGAACGGACCACGGAAGCCTTCGGTCTCATCGGCCAGCGGCATGCACGTCGTCGCCCCGATCGTCCGACCGGTGGCGTCGCGGGCGAAGACGACCAGGCTGCGCGGACAGGCAAGATAGGTGCGGAGATATTCCCGCTCATAAGCGAGGTCGCCTTCGTAGAGATAAGGGAACTCGCGGAAGACCGCGATGCGTAGTCCGCCCAGCGTATCGATCCAAGGCTCCAGTTCAGGTCCGCGGACTTCGATGAGCTGGAAGGCGGACGCCATGACGGGGCTCAGAGCCGGATACGCAGGCGGGGCGAGATCGGCGTGCCGGCATCGCGACGGGGCGCCTTCGGACCCTTGCCCGGCGTCTCGCCATCCTCGGCGGCCAAGGCCTCCGTGAACTCTTCGGGCATCGGCGCGGCGGCCTTGAAATCCACCTTGGCGCCCTGCCAGTCGAACGTGAGCTGCGTCGTCTCGGCGTGCAGGAAGAGCCGCTTGAAACCGCGGGCCGTGCCGACGGCCTTGTTGAATTCGAAATCGCCGTAAGTGCGGTCGCCCAGGATCGGATGGCCGTGCGCGGCCGTCTGCACGCGCAGCTGGTGCGTGCGGCCGGTGCGCGGCTCGAGGCGAATCAGGGAAAGCGGGAGCGTGCCGCCGGCGGCGCGTTGCCACTGGTAGACCGTCACCGCCGGGGCGCCCGCGCCCGTCTCGGAACGCACGCCTCCGCCGGGACCCTTGGACTTCGAGAGCTGGTCCTGCCAAGTACCGCGCGGGGTGCGCAGGCCGCGGCCGCGGATGAGGGCGACGTATTGCTTCGAGACCTGCGAACGCGCGAACATCTTGCGCACCACGTCGGCCACGCCGACGTCGAGCGAGAGCAGCAGCACGCCGCTGGTCGGGGAGTCGAGCCGGTTGAGCAGGTAGACGCGGCGGATACCGCCCTGCCCGTCACGGACATGGAAGGCTTCCTCCTCGAGGGAATAATTACCGGTGATGAGGATGGTGCCCTTCTCGGCGACCTCGCCGGGATTAGGATGCGAGAGGATGCCGTCCGGCTTCGAGACCGCGATCAGCCCGCACGGATGCGTGGCGACCGCGCGCACGCCGCGTCCGAAGGGGATCCAATCTGTCGGGAGCGTCATCAGCGGTAATAGAAGTTGATCGTGACGATGTCGCTCTCGCCATACAAGGCGACCATATCCGCGCGCCAGATATCGTAGGGCGCCGGAGCCATCACGGCGTCCTTGCAGGCCAGTGACATCACGCGGGTGACCTCGTTGCTGAGGATCGTGGTATCGGTGACCGTCCCGTCGCGATGCAGGCGGAAACGTACCGTGACGCGCCCGCGCTGGACGCTTTCGAACTGCGAGCGCTCGATGATGCTCCACCAGCTCGATTGGATGGCCTCGAGCATGCGCTGGGTGTAGTCGCCGTATTGGCTGAAACGGGCGTCGATGGCGACCGCGCCGGCGCGGCTCACGCCGACGGAGTTGCGCAGGAGCAGGCCGGCCGTGCCGGAGGGTATGGACGCGCGGGGTCGCTCCGGGTCGACCGGCGTGGGCGCCGGCGCGGCCTTGGGGGCGGGACGGGCGGCGGCCTTGCCTGGTCCGGGCGGAGGTGCGGACTTCGGACCAGCCATCGAGATCGCCGGGGCCGGCGTCGGTTGGGCCTGCGACTGATCGATGGAACGGGGCTTACCCTGGGCGAGACGGATCTCGGGAGAGGTCCCGGCGGACTTCGGCAAGGCGGAGTTGGAGGGCATCTTCTCGGGCACCGGCTGGGCCGCGGTCTGATTGCGTGAGGAAGTGAACGGCGCCGTCTTCGGCACAGCCTGATTGGCGACCGGGTTGGTCTCGGCGAAACGCAACTTCGCCGGGAGGCGGGCCTCGTCGATCTTCACCGGGGCGGTCAGGACCTCGACCGGACGGACGATCGCGACGACCTGACGGAAGGTGTCCGGCAGGAGCCAGAGCAGGAGGAGGTGCAGGCCGAGCGACACGATCGCCGCGAAGATCGCGGCGCGCAGGTCGATGGAGTCATCGGGTCGCACGCCCCGAAGTTAGGGACGACCCGGACGACTTCAAGCGTAGGACGGCCCGATTATCGCCCGCCGAACTCCTGCGTGAGCGCCGCGAGCGTCCGCCGGCAGTCCTCGCGTGTGCCGATGACCACATAAAGCTGGTAGGAAAAATGGGTATGCTTCGGCGAGTCCGGCCGGGCACGGATGACGCAGTTCCACTTCACGACCTGCTCTCGCTCGAACTTGAACCGTCCGTAGCCCGGGGCGGGATTAAGCGACGAAGCTCTCGTCGTCGTGAAGACCCCCATGGCATGCGAGCCGGAGGGGGTCGAAAGGACCACCGGATCCGGTTGCTCGCCGTTCTGGCGCGACAAGGGGACGAGGGTCGCCGTCTTAGCGTCGAAGCGGAGTTCCTCACTGAAAACCGAAGGCATGTAGCCCGTCAGGGCCTCGACCTGCAGATACCGGTGCGGAAGATCGTTCGGAACCGAGAATTGGACCACGTAATCGAGCACATGATCCATGCCTGGCCGGCCGATGCGCACCGCCTTGGTGAGGACAAAATCCGAGAGCAGCTTGGTGTTCTGCGCGACATGTCCATGGGATGACATGCCCGGCGCGAGCCAGAAAGCCATCCGCGTGCGCGTCCTTAACGCCCCATCGCGGACCGAGAT